>JAICGQ010000105.1 GCA_025923035.1 Pyrinomonadaceae bacterium
CGCAGGCTGATTCGCTCGGCGACCGCGGCGAGTTTGACGAAGACAATTCCGGCGGCGGGAAACTTTACGTCGGCGTGTTTGATCGCAAGTTGCACCTGGCGGGTGCGGAGTGGGGCGCCTGGACCGTCGACAAGAACGCCCAGTACCACGGCGGCAACAAGACGCCGTCGCCGAGACCGAGCGCGCCGCGTGTCGAGGAAGTCGTGAAGTATACGGACACCGATAAGAACGGTTTCCTCGACCTGATTGAATTCGACTACGACGGCGATCGCACGATCGACTTGCGTGTTTCGTTACTTGATTACCGCACGCCGCACAATCCGCATCCCGACGTGGTTCCGCTTGTCGATACACACAAGCAAGGCTGGAAGGGATTGAATCAACTGTTCACGTCGATGGCGAACCAGTCGTTTCAGGAGGCGTTGGTGGTCTATCGCGCGGCGTGGCGGAGAGGGTTGACGACGCCGGAGATCGATAAGTTGGCGAATGCGTCTTCCATTGGCGAGCGGTATCGCAACGCGTACTGGATCAAGGAGAAGATATTTCGTGAAATCCGCGGGCGTGTTAAGCAGGATCGGGCGCTCGAAAAAGATCTGACCCGGCTTTATTACCTTGGCCTGTTTGAAGAGTACGCAAAGCGCATCGCGTCGGTACCGGCTCGCTAAGCTCGCGCGACTCTCAGGAACGCTTTAGCCGCGTGTGAAAGCGTCGCGCCTTTGCGGTAGATCAACTGTAGTCGCCGCTCGAGTCGCATCTCTTTTACTATCAGCGCCACGAGTTGTCCGCGCTCGATCTCGATCTGAGCCGTCAGACGCGGTACGAGCGCCACGCCCATCTGCTGTTCCACCAGCCGCTTGATCGATTCGAGCGTCGGCATCTCCATCGAGATGTTGAGCGGCGTCTTGTACTTCTCGAAAGTCTTCACGACTCGTTCGCGATATGGCGACGGCACGTTGTGCGCGATGAACGATTCCGCTCCCAGTTCGCGCACCGAGACTACCTCCTTTGCCGCTAACGGATGCGACGGCGCGACGATCAGCGCCAGTTCATCGCTGACGGCCGGAACCGACGCAATCGCCTGGTCTGTAGGTTTGAACGAGACCACGCCAATTTCCACGCCGCGGCCCAGCACCTCCGATGCGATCCGGCTCGCCAAACTTCGCTTCACTTCAACCTTGATGTGCGGGTGACGCGCGCGAAACACCTCCAGCACCGGCAACAGGTACATCACCGTGTACTCATTCGCGCTCAGGGCCAACTTCCCGTGCTGCAGGTCTTTCAACTCCTTGATCGCGCGGTGCGCGCCTTGCCGCAAGTTCAGCATCTGCTCGGCGAAATCAAACAGCACTCGGCCCGCGGCAGTGAGCGTGCCGTCCTTCGACGAGCGGTCGAATAACGGCTCGCCGAGCTCGGCCTCGAGCCGGCGAATTGCCTGACTGACAGCCGGTTGCGTGCGGTGTAGCGACTGGGCCGCTCGCGAAAAACTCTGCTCGCGAGCGACCGCGATCAACACCTCAAGCTGGTTAACGTCCAATTGGTCTCCCCGTTAAGCGGTTCCAAAAATCCCACCTGCGCCAGTGGGTGGAACCTTCATTTGGTTATTCAAGGACCAAGGCCGCGTTATGGTATCACAACTACTTATCTTTCTATAAAGATAATAACTTTGACTTTCACCCTTTCGATCTTTAGCATCTGTCCCTCGTTTCCTTCAGGAGGAAAACTATGCCGCAAAACCGAATCAGCATTTTCGACACGACGTTGCGTGACGGTGAGCAATCGCCCGGATGCTCGATGGACCTTGAGGAAAAGTTGCGCATGGCGGAGAAGCTCGAAGAGCTGGGCGTCGACATCGTCGAGGCCGGATTCCCCATCGCTTCAGAAGGCGATTTTGCGGCCGTGAAGGCTGTGGCTGCCCGTTGCCGCGGGGTCAAAGTCGCAGCCCTTTGCCGGACGTCGGAGCAGGACGTAGCTCGTGCCGCAGAAGCTTTGGCCCATGCAGCGTCTCCCCGAATTCATACGTTCTGCGCCACGTCCGACATTCATCTCGAACACAAACTGAAGAAGTCGCGCGCGGAAGTTATTGAAATGACCCGCCGCGCCGTCGCCCAGGCGCGCAACTACGCCGACGACGTCGAATTTTCCGCGGAAGACGCGACGCGCAGCGATATCGATTACCTGTGTGAGGTGCTGAACACGGCGGTCGAAGCAGGTGCGTCGGTGCTCAACATTCCCGATACGGTTGGCTACACGACACCGACCGAAATGAAGTATCTCGTCGAGCAAGTCAACCAGCGCGTGGTGAGAGACAGAGACGTCATCATCAGCGTGCACAACCACAACGATCTCGGACTCGCGGTGGCAAACAGTCTTGCCGCGATCGAAGCAGGCGCCCGCCAGGTCGAATGCACCATCAACGGCATCGGCGAACGCGCGGGCAATGCGTCGCTCGAAGAGATCGTGATGGCGTTGCACGTGCGCGCCGATCGACTGCCGTTCGAAACCGGCATCGTCACGTCGCAGCTTTATCCGGCGAGCCAACTGCTTTCGAGCATCGTCGGCTTTGAAGTGCAGCCGAACAAAGCGATCGTCGGCCGCAACGCCTTCGCGCACGAAGCGGGCATTCACCAGCACGGCGTAATCAATAATCCGCTTTGTTACGAGATCATGACGCCGGAATCGGTCGGCGTGCCCGCGAACTCGCTCGTGCTCGGCAAACATTCCGGTCGGCATGCGCTCTCGCTGCGTTACATGGAGCTCGGCTACGACGTCGCGGCTTCAGAACTTGACGCGGCCTACACACGATTCACGGAACTCGCCGATCGCAAGAAGCGGATCTACGATCAGGATCTGATTTCGTTGCTCAACGCAACGGTGGGCGCAGCAGCAGCGTAGAACTTTGTGCTTGGTACTTGGTACTTAGTTTCTTTCTGCAAAGTACAAAGCACAAAGTACTAAGAACAAGCAGAGGTATCTGAAATGAAGTTGAGAGTGGTGGTTCTTCCGGGTGATGGTATTGGACCAGAAGTGACGGCGCAGGCAGTGCAGGTGCTGCAAACCGTCGCCGGTATTCACGGTTACAAGTTTGATTTTGAAGAGCACGCGATTGGCGGCGTGGCGATTCGCGATTTTGGCTCACCGCTGCCGCGCAAGACGCTCGACGCGTGTCTGGCGAGCGATGCAGTATTGCTCGGCGCAGTTGGCGCGCCCGAATACGATCGATTGCCTGCCAATCAGCGGCCTGAAGCAGGCTTGCTGCTGTTGCGACGCGCGCTCGGCGGTTATGCAAACCTGCGGCCGGCGATCTCGTACGCCGCGATCGAAGACTGTTCGCCGCTGCGCAGTGAAGTCGTTCGCGGTGTCGACATTTTGTTTGTGCGGGAACTGTTGGGTGGTCTCTACTTTGGTGAGCCGCGAGGCTTCGCGACGACGTCGAACGGCAGCTCCATTGCGAGCAACACGATGGTCTATACCGTCGACGAGATCGAGCGCGTCGCGCGCGTCGCTTTCGAAGCCGCGCAAAAACGACGCGGCAAAGTGACTTCGGTCGACAAAGCAAACGTGCTCGAGACGTCGCAACTCTGGCGCCAGACCGTAACGCGCCTAGCAGAAGAATTTCCGGACGTTACACTGAATCATCTCTACGTCGACGCGTGCGCGATGCACTTGATCACAAACCCGCGCCTGTTCGATGTAGTGTTAACAGAAAATCTGTTTGGCGATATTCTGACTGACGAAGCCGCCGTGATCACCGGTTCGCTGGGTATGCTTGCATCGGCGACGGTCGGCGGTGAGGTCGGGCTTTACGAGCCGGTCCATGGATCGGCGCCGGACATCGCGGGCAAAGAGATCGCCAATCCTTGTGGCGCGATCGCCTCCGCCGCGATGATGTTGCGGCACTCGGCAGGACTCGAACACGAAGCTCGCGATATCGAGTTGGCGATTCAAAACGTGCTCGAGGCGGGTTATCGCACGGCTGACATCGCTGCCGGTGGTCACGCCTCGCGCACCGCGGAGATGGGCGAACTGATTTGCGAAGCGGTAACTGAGATCGCCGACATGCGTTACGCTTATCACGCCGTGTAATCATTCAATGGGACAAACGCTTTTAGACAAGCTCTGGGACGCGCACGTCGTTCGCGCTGCTGACGGCGAACCGTCGCTGATCTACATCGATCTCCACCTCATTCACGAAGTCACATCGCCACAGGCATTCGACGGATTGCGCCAGGCAGGACGCGCGGTGCGCCGGCCGGATCTGACTTTCGGTACGGTGGACCATAACGTTCCCACGACCGATCGCAGTCTGCCGATCGCCGATGCGACCGCGGCGAAACAAGTCGACGCGCTGCGTCGAAACTGCCGCGAGTTTGGCGTTCAGTTGTTCGACATTCACTCGCCCGAGCAGGGGATCGTCCACGTGATTGGACCAGAGCTTGGTCTGACGCAACCGGGCATGACGATCGTTTGCGGCGACAGTCATACCAGCACGCACGGCGCGTTCGGCGCGCTCGCGTTCGGGATCGGCACGAGCGAAGTAGAGCACGTGCTGGCCACGCAGTGTCTGCCGCAAAACAAGCCGCGCGCGATGCGAGTTGAGACGCACGGGCGGCTGGGGGAAGGCGTGACGGCGAAGGACCTGGCGCTGGGAATCATCGGGCAGATCGGAACAGACGGCGCGACCGGCTATGCGATCGAGTACGCGGGCGAAGCGGTGCGCGCGCTTTCGATGGAAGGCCGGATGACGTTGTGCAACATGAGTATCGAAGCAGGCGCGCGGGCGGGCATGGTGGCGGCGGATGAGACGACGTTCGCGTATCTCAAGGGCCGACGGTTTGCGCCGGTCGAGTGGGAGAAAGCAGTCGCTCACTGGCGCACGCTGCAGAGTGAGGAGACGGCCGAGTTCGATCGAGTTGTTGACATCGATGCTTCGAAGCTCGAACCGTTTGTGACGTGGGGGACGAGTCCGGGAATGGTTGCGCCGATCACGAGCTACGTACCGGATCCGGCGGAAGCAAAAAGTGCGACCGATCGACAGGCGGCGGAGCGCGCGCTCGAATACATGGCGCTGACGCCGCGCACCAGTATTCAGCAGATAGCGATCGATCGCGCGTTCATCGGGTCGTGCACGAATGCTCGGATCGAAGATCTGCGCGCCGCGGCGCGCGTCGTGAAGGGTTACCGCATCAACTCGTCAGTGAGCGCGATGGTCGTGCCTGGTTCGCAGGAGGTGAAAAAAGCCGCCGAGCTTGAAGGACTCGATCGCATCTTCAGCGAAGCGGGTTTTGAATGGCGTGAGGCTGGGTGTTCGATGTGTTTGGGGATGAATGCCGACATCCTGCAACCGGGCGAACGTTGCGCGTCGACGAGTAATCGCAACTTCGAGGGCCGGCAAGGTCGTGGCGGACGCACGCATCTCGTCAGTCCGATGATGGCTGCGGCGGCAGCGATCAAAGGTCACTTCACTGATGTTAGAGACTGGGAGTTTAAGTAATCCGTGGTCCCTTTTCGTCAACATACCGGATTGGTGGCGCCGCTCGATCGTGCAAACGTCGACACGGACCAGATCATTCCGAAGCAGTTTCTCAAGCGCATCGAACGCACCGGCTTTGGAGAGTTTCTGTTTTACGACTGGCGCTACAGTGCCGACGGCGTTCTCAATCCATCGTTTGTGCTGAATGAGCCGCGTTACCACGGCGCGTCGATTCTGATCGCAGACAAAAACTTCGGCTGCGGCTCGTCGCGCGAACACGCGCCGTGGGCACTAGGCGAGTACGGGTTTCGAGCAATCATTGCGCCGTCGTTCGCGGACATCTTCGCGAATAACTGTTTTAAAAACGGGATGCTGCCCATCGTGTTGAGCGACGAACAGGTGCGCAACTTGATGCAACGCGCGCGGGAAGAGATCGCTTTTAATCTAACGATTGATCTTGAGAACCAAACGATCCAGGACACAACCGGTTTAGCGATTCCGTTTTCAGTCGCAGAGTTTCAGCGGTATTGCCTGTTGGAAGGTCTCGACGACATCGGCCTCACGCTGCGTCACGAAGACGCGATCAAAGCCTACGAAGCGTCGCACTCTAGTCGGTGGTGAATTTGTAGATCGTAGTTTCGTTGTAGGTCTCACCTGTACGCAACACTGTCGACGGAAAGTTTGGTTGATTCGGTGAATCCGGAAAGTGCTGCGTCTCCAAACACAACGCAGCATATTTTTCGTATCGCACGCCGCCCTTCCCTACTAAACTTCCGTCCAGAAAATTGCCCGAATAAAACTGCATTCCCGGTTGCGTGGTTAACACTTCCATCACTCGACCTGAAACAGGTTCACGCAGACGCGCCACCAATCTGATCGATCCGCGGTCCCAGTCGTCTAACACGAAGTTGTGATCGTACCCGCCCTGAGCGATAACCCGACCGGTTCTGAAATCCATTTGTGACCCAGCAACTGGACGAATCTCGCCCGTCGGTATCAAGTCCTCGGCGACGGGTGTGAAGCTGCCCGCGTGCAAGGTCAACTCGTGGTCCAAAATCGTTCCTTCGCCCGCGAGGTTGAAGTACGAATGATTAGTGAGGTTTATGACCGTGTCTTTATCGGTGGCCGCGTGGTAGTCAATACCTAGTTCGTTTTCATCGTTCAAGGAGTAGTCGACAGCGACCTTGAGGTTACCAGGGTAGTTCTCCTCGCCGTCCGGACTGAAATACTCCAGGTGCACACCATTCGCGGTCTCCGTCGCGCTCCAAACGCGCTTGTCGAAACCTTTTGTCCCGCCGTGCAGATGATTCGCGCCGTTGTTCTGCGCGAGCTGATACGCGACGCTGTTCAGCGAAAACTTTCCGCGTGCGATGCGGTTCGCGTAACGGCCAATCAACGCGCCCAGGTAGCGCGGATTCTTCACGTACTCCCTCAGCGTGTCGTAACCCAGCACGACATCGGCGAACTCGCCGTTTCGATCCGGCGCCATGATCGACGTGATCGCGCCGCCAAAGTTCGTGATCGAGACCTCGACACCGTTGCCATTCTTAAGCGTGTAGAGGTAGACCTCTTCGCCGTCTGGCCCAACACCGAAGTTTTTTCTGCTCACTGTCGTCACTGTTTTCGTATCTCACTAAATACGCGATTTGCTTCCTCGAGCGTTTCGATCGAACCGACATCGAACCACAAACCCGGCACGCGCCACGTGTAAAACGGCGTGCGCGGGTACAGCCACTGGACCAACCGCCCCGGCTGATCCGGATTGTTGCCTTCCGCGATGTACTGGCGAATCAGCGACAGCGTCGATCGCGGGTAGTAGTAAAGCGCGATGCCCGTCAGCGTGCTTTTTGGCTGCGCGGGTTTCTCTTCGAAGAAGAGTATGCGGCCGTTTTCGTCGACGTCGATCGAATTGTATTTCTTGATCGCTTCGAGATCGCCAACGTCGTAAACGCCAGTCACGGGCGCGTCCTTGCTCAAACAGTAGTCGCCGAAGTCGTGCAGGTCGTTGCTGAAGAGATTGTCGCCGCCCACCACGATGATGTCGTCGTCGATCTCGCATTTCGTCATGACGAGGTGCATGTCGCCGATCGCGCCGAGTTTGTTCGAGTCGTCAGTGCTGCCATCGTTGATGATCGTGAAGCCAAACTTCAGGTTCGGACGGCTGTAGCTTGCGGCCCATTTTTCGAAATGATTGACGAATTTTGCATTGGTTACGATGTAAGCGTGATCGATGGCGTCGATCGTCGAGACGTTGTCGACGACCCATTCCAGCATCGGCTTGCCGGCGACCGGCAGTAGCGGTTTCGGTTGGTCCAATGTCAATGGATACAGGCGCGTTGCGTAACCCGCCGCGAGGATAATAAGTTTCATATGTCCGTCTGTTCTGCCCCCTTCGAAGCCTCGCAGACGTAAATCTCGGGCTTCAACTTTGTAGCTTGTTCGTACCCTTCAGCAACCGTGCGCTGAAAATTCTCTACGTGCTCGGAATCGACGAGGTTAATCGTGCAACCACCGAAGCCGCCGCCAGTCATTCTCGAGCCATAGACGCCTGCAACGCCGGTCGCCAGTTCAACCATCACGTCCAACTCACGGGCGCTGACTTCATAATCGTCACGCAGGCTGACGTGCGACTCAGCCATCAGTTGACCAAACCGTTGCAAATCGTGACGCTCGAGTGCTTCCGCTGCCGCGAGGACGCGCGCGTTCTCGCTGATCACGTGCCGGCAACGACAGTAAATCACTTCCGGAAGACCGCGTCCGTACGTTTCCAGATCTTGAAGCGTAACGTCGCGCAGCGCTTTTACGTGCGGTAAATGTTTAGCGAAGTGTTTGACGCCGGCTTCGCATTGCGCGCGACGCTCGTTGTAAGCGCTGGACGCGAGTGCGTGGTTCACCATCGTGTTGCAAACGACGAGACGCACACTTTCCGGCACCGGCAACAGTTTGTACTCGAGCGAGCGGCAGTCCAGCATCAGCGCGCGTCGTTCTTCGCCGAACAAAGCGACAAACTGGTCCATGATCCCGACGCGAGCGCCGACAAACTCGTTCTCCGCCTTCTGACATAGCAACGCGAGTTCTTTTCGATCGATCGTGAGATCGGAGTTCGCGGCCAGCGCACACGCAACCGACACTTCTACCGCCGCCGATGAACTCAACCCCGACCCCATCGGCACCTCGCTCTTAATCTCGAGATGCGCGCCTCGCAACTGGTAACCCGCGCGTATTAATGTGACTGCGACGCCGATCGGATAGTCGCTCCAATGGTTACGCGCCGCGAGGTTCGTCGCATCATCGAGGTCAACTTCGATTTCGTCTTCGAAGTTATCGGAACGAATAATCAGCTGGCGATCGTCGCGCGGTGTGATCGTGGTGTAAGCGGAGAGATTTATGGCCGCGGGCATTACGAAGCCCGCGTTGTAGTCGGTGTGTTCGCCGATAAGATTGACGCGCCCTGGCGCGCGAAACGTGATCAAGTCCCCTGCTCCCTACACACGGATCTAAAGCGCGGATCCGATTACTTTCGCCAGTCGCTCGGTTTCGCGCTTTGCGGCGGACCGTGTCTCCTCTGTTGGTGCTTGCTCAGCATGATACAGGGGATGATAGGTAATCACGACTTTGCCCGTGCGGGGAAAGCGCCAGCCGCGCGGCCAGATGCGGTTGCCGCCTTTGATTGTCACCGGAAGGATAGGGACGTTTGCTTCGAGGGCGAGTCGTACGGCGCCGGCCTTGAATCGTTCGAGTGCGCCTTCGGAAGTGGCGCGGCCGCCTTCGGGAAAGATCACGACCGCTCCGCCGTCGCGCAGCCATTGAATCGAGCGTCTGATTGGCGCCGGATCGCTGCCTTCGAGTGCGAGCGGCCAGGCGCCAAACCACGTGAGGGCGGGGCCGACGACGGGCCATTTGAAAGCGGAGTTCCATGCGAGGTAACGCGTCGGGCGTTTGATCTTCAGTGAAAGCCAGAAGGGATCAAAATAGGTTTGATGGTTGGCGGCGACGATGACGCCGCCGCGCTCGGGTATGTTCTCGGTGCCGCGAAACTCAATTTTCCACAAGACACGACTCACGCCACCGACCACGGGCCTGATCATATCCAGCGCCCACTGCGGGAACATCTGCCCATTCGACGGCCGCGCCGCATCCTTCTTCACCGAAAATGAACCGTTGCTACTCACGTCTTTAATCGAGGGGAATTATCTTACAACGGCCATTCCTTATCGATGAACTCGACTTGAATGCGCGCGATGCCGTCGGGGGCGATGTGCCGGGAGCGGATGGCGGCGTGGAGCGTGGTTTTGTACTGCTCGCTAGTCAAACGAATAAACCGTCCCTGATCCAGATTCATGGTTGTAAAAAGCGTCGCGCCATGCGAACCGATCGCTTCCGACACAGTCTGTTCCGTTTCCACCACCGCGCCGTTCTCATTCAACAACTCGAGTCGCATATCGACCGCGATCTGGTGGCGCGTCTCGTCACGTAAATCAGACGAAGAAACGGCGTCGAGTATTTCATCACCATTCGGAAGTCGTTCTCCAAAGCTTGCCACATCGTAACGTCGCCACGGCTCCCGCTCGTAACTCGCGGGCGGCTTCTTACCGATAAACGCGACACCGACAAAAAACACGATCCCTTCTTGAGTTATCTCAGTCTTCAAATACCTGACGATGGCCCAAATCCGGTACTGGTCCTCGACATGATCGAACACCCGCAACTGCCTCGGCATCGGGATCGTCATGTGCAACAGTCGACCTTTTTCGGTCGGCCGTTTGAGCGTGAAACCGGCGCCGAACGGCGTCACGTTCATCAATCGCGTCATCTCGGTCCATTCGTACAGCGGCGTCTCGCGAACCCTCACCCGGACCGGCAGATGAAGGGCTAACCGCTCACGAATACGCTTCCATTTTCGCTGTTCGCTCATGGGGGTTCTTTGAGGACGCCACGAGGCCAAAAGCTATTGATTTTATTAGAGTTCTCGGCGATTCTCCGGTTGCCAAAAAGCAGGCAAAAAGGCTAAAATGTCGGGCACCTGAATGCTGAAGTTCCGCTTCGTTTTTTCTGTTCGAAAAAGAACCGCCAACCCGAGCTAAGTATCTCTTCCAGTGGGTCGAACTGCGTGCGGGCGGATTGTACTTGAAAGGCTAGTAGATGGAAACAACTTCTGAGCGCAACCACATAAACATCGAAGACGAGATGCGCCGATCGTATCTCGACTACGCCATGTCGGTGATCATCGGCCGCGCGCTGCCTGACGTGCGCGATGGTCTGAAACCTGTGCACCGGCGCGTGTTGTGGGCCATGCACGAACTCGGCAACGCTTACAACAAGGCATACAAGAAAAGCGCACGCATCGTCGGCGACGTCATCGGTAAGTATCACCCGCACGGCGACATGCCGGTGTACGACACGATCGTGCGTCTCGCGCAGGACTTCTCGATGCGGTATCCGCTAGTCGACGGCCAGGGAAACTTCGGTTCGATCGACGGCGACGCCGCGGCCGCGATGCGTTACACCGAAGTCCGTATGGCCCGTCTCGCGAACGAGATCCTCGCCGATATCGAAAAAGAAACGGTTGCGTTTCAACCAAACTACGACGAATCGCTCAGCGAGCCGATGGTTTTACCGACGCGCGTGCCGAACCTGCTGATCAACGGTTCGGACGGCATCGCGGTCGGAATGGCGACAAAGATCCCGCCGCACAATCTCACGGAGATCGTCGACGCGACCATCGCGCTGTTGAAGGATCCCGAATTAACTGTCCACGACCTGACGAAGATCGTCACCGGGCCTGATTTTCCGACGGGCGGATTCATCTACGGACGCGAGGAAATCAAGAAAGCCTACATCGAAGGCCGCGGCGTGTTGCAGTTGCGTGCGCGCGCGGGAATCGATCGCATCGGGCGCGGCGCGCAGGAACGCGACGCGATCGTCATTACCGAGATTCCATTCCAGGTCAACAAGGCGCGCCTGCTCGAACGCATCGCCGAGTTGATCACCGAGAAGAAGATCGATGGCATCTCCGACCTGCGTGACGAATCAGATCGCACGGGAATGCGCATCGTCGCCGAACTCAAGCGCGACGCAGTGCCGCAAGTGGTGCTCAACAAGCTCTACAAACTCACGCCGATGCAATCGTCGTTCGGCGTGATCAATCTCGCGATCGTCAACGGTCAGCCGCGCGTGCTGAACCTCAAAGAGATGCTCGAAGCGTTTATCGAGTTTCGCCGCGAGGTCGTGCGCAAGAGAACCGAGTACGAGCTGCGAAAAGCACGCGCTCGCGCTCACATTCTCGAAGGACTCACGAAAGCGATTGACGCGCTCGACTACATCGTCACGCTCATTCGCAACTCACGTTCAGTTGATGAAGCGCGTTTGTGGTTGCAAGCGCAGTTGAAAACGACGAGCGAGATCAAAACGTGGAAAGGTATTCCGTCTGACGTTCAGTTCAAGACCTACATGGCACGGCTGACGAAGACGATGGAGAGTCTCGCGTTCTCCGAGATCCAGGCGCAGGCGATTCTAGATCTGCAACTGCGCAGGTTGTCCGCACTCGAACGACAGAAGATCGTCGAAGAGTACGAAGGCATCATCAAGTTGATCGCCGAGCTCGAAGAGATTCTTGGTAACGAGCGTTCGCTCCGTCGCGTGATCACGAAAGAACTCGAAGACCTCAAGAAAGATTTCGGCGACGAGCGTCGTACGGAGATCGTCGATGAGGGCGTGGAATTATCAATTGAAGATTTAATCGCCGATGAAGACGTCGCGATCACGGTAACGAATAGCGGCTACATCAAGCGCACGCCGATTACGACTTATTCGCGACAGGGACGCGGCGGCAAAGGCCGTTTCGGTGCTGCGGCGAAGAATGGCGACTTCGTCGAGCATCTGTTCATCGCATCGACGCACGCGTACCTGATGATCTTCACGGACGACGGCATGGTCTATAAGTTGAAGGTCCATGAAGTGCCTGACGCGGCTGCTTCGGCTCGCGGGAAGGCGGTCGTAAATCTCATCAACATTCCGTCGGATCGCAGGCTCGCGGGTGTTGTTCCGGTGCGTGAATTTGTCGAAGGCCGCTATGTGGCGATGGTGACGCGCAAGGGTGTCATTAAGAAGACGTCGCTGGCCGACTTCCAGAACATTCGCACCAACGGAATCATCGCGATCAATATCGATGAAGGCGATCAGTTGCTCGACGTTGTGTTGACTGACGGTACGAAGCGGATGTTCATCGCGACTCATAACGGTTACGCGATTCGTTTCGATGAGAAGAACGTGCGCCCGATGGGACGCGCGACTCGGGGCGTGCGTGGGATCGATTTGCGTGGCGACGATTTCGTGGTTTCAGTTTGCGCTGTTTCGGCGGAGGATACGGAGCGGATGCTTTCGGTGTCCGAACAGGGTTACGGGAAGCAGACGCCGATCACGACTTACCGGTTCACGTCTCGTGGCGGCAAGGGTGTGATCAATATGAAGACGACTGAGAAGACTGGGAAGGTTGTGGCTGTGTTCCCCGTTGAGGACGAGTCGGAGATCATGATCATCACGCAGCAGGGCAAGCTGATCAGACTCGAAGCCGATCATATTCGAAAGACCGGACGCAGCGCACAGGGCGTACGCCTGATCAAGACCGATGCCGGCGATCGCGTCACCAGCGCCTCGCTCGTTGAAGCTGCTGCTGACGAGGAGACAGAACCAGCATAGAACGCGGATTTTAATAATCCGTGTTCAAACTTTTTACGGTCAGTGTTTCAGGCTCGGGTTCGCGTGAACCTCGGGCCGAATCACCTGCGGTGATGTGCGGTGGCGGGTTCGCCACCAGCACCTCGAGAGCTGACTCCAGAACTTCCCCAATATTCGAGACGAATACGATCTGGAGCTCGTTACGGACGTCGTC
This sequence comes from Pyrinomonadaceae bacterium, assembly GCA_025923035.1. Taxonomy (GTDB): domain Bacteria; phylum Acidobacteriota; class Blastocatellia; order Pyrinomonadales; family Pyrinomonadaceae; genus PSRF01. The sequence goes on from JAICGQ010000105.1 coordinate 13,362, forward strand.
GGGAATGTCATCCGTGTCGGCTTCATTACGCGCCGGAAGCAAAATCCGCCGGATACCAGCACGATGCGCAGCGAGCACTTTCTCCTTCACCCCACCAATCGGAAACACCAGTCCTGACAACGTGATCTCACCAGTCATCGCCGTATCAGGCCGCACCCGCCGCCCGGTATAAAGCGACGCCAACGCCGACGTGATCGTCACACCCGCACTAGGCCCATCCTTCGGGATCGCACCCGCGGGCACGTGCAAGTGAACACCAAATCCCTTGAAGATCTCCGGCTCGATACCAAACTCCGCCGCATGCGACCACAAGTACGACTGCGCCGCTCGCGCCGACTCC
>JAICGQ010000106.1 GCA_025923035.1 Pyrinomonadaceae bacterium
AAACCTGCCAGTCCCGATGTTCCTTCAAACGGACGAATATCGAGGAATGTGCCGTCACCGTTATTTCGCAACACCGTCGGAGTTCCGGCGGTGGATCCGAGCACGACGTCGAGATCGCCATCGGCTTCGATGTCCGCACTCCACGCGCCCGTGTATGCGGCGTTGACGACATTCGCAGGAAGTTTGGTTTCTGCAGTCACGTCGGTAAACGACGACGGACTCTCCTGTCGCAGCAAACGCACACCACCGGCGCCGGCCAACACCATATCGGTTTTGAAGTCGTAGCTGAAGTCGATCTGCAAGACGCCGTCGAATGACGGTGGCGTATTCAATGCTCCACCGGGAAATGGGAAGGTGGCACCACTGGCGAGTCGCACTTCGCGACCTGAAGCCGTTGCGATCACTGGTCCACCTTCACCGCTCAACGCGATCGCGCCGACCCAATCTTTGGTAGCGGGGTTTGCATTCGGTACCGGCTGCTCGGTGAATTTTATTCCGCGATCTTCCGGCGCCGTCTGAAAGACCGGACTCTCGAGACGTAGAAAATGCGTGAACGGGACGGCTTCTTCACCCGGCGGTGGTTTGATCGCGCCGAGGTCGCGACGATACTCCGGAACACGCATCAACACGTTGCGCAAAAAACTCGTCCGCGTCGCTGCCGCACGCAGATCGCCGGACTGAACCGCGTCGTTAAGCGCTTTGACTTGCTCCTGCACTTCAGACGGCCACGCTGTCGAACGCGACTGGATTTGCGCGGCCATGCTCTTCAACGTCTCAGCATCACCACGTTTTGCCGCGATGCGACTCATCTCGACAATCGCCGCAATGTTGTTCGGCTGCGCAGAAAGAATCTTCTGCAACAGAGACTGAACTTCCGCGGTGCTCTGTTCGTCACCCTGCCGCTCGACCTCTTCCGCAAGCTTGTACACCGCAAAGAGATTTTTCGCGTCTAACTCGACGGCTTTGCGCAATGCGGCGATCGCTTCCGGCGATTTGCCGCGACTGCTTTCCAGCAATCCCAGCAGGTATTGAATATTAGTGTTGTCAGGCGCGAGCGTGCGCGCGCGTTCGAGTCGTTCGCTGGCGGTGTCGAAGTTGCGCTGACGCAATGCAAGCAAGCCCCAGTTTGCCCAACCCGCCGGTTCAGTTGCAGCGAGTTGTGTAAACTGCGCGAGCTTGGCGTCGGCTTGAACATCGTGTCCAACCTGGAGCGCCGCGAGTCCGATGTAAAACGTTCGCACCAGTTCGTTGTATTCGCTTGTCCCCCGGCCGGGCAGCGACCCGGACGGCCGACAACCGGCGACAACTAACACGGCCATCAACAATAGAATGTGAACTATGCGATTGTGTTTGGTATATTCGACAGGAATCATCTATGAAGCACTTTAAAACGCGCGTTTTGCTGCCGGGATTGACGATCGTCTTCTGTGTGGCGGCCTCATTAATAGACCAGAGCGCCGCTACTAGTCAAAACACCCCGCCGAAACCACCCGCCCGCGAAGAGGCGTATCGTGCGAATAACATCGGCGTTGCGCTGCTCGAACAGTACAAACACAAAGAGGCCGCAGACGCGTTTAAACGCGCGTTGCAACTCGATCCAGGGTTGACGCTGGCGCGCATCAATCTCGGCATCGCCCTGTTCAATGCGCCGGATCTTCCGGCGGCCCAACGCGAACTGCAAGCCGCAGCGACCGCCGCGCCGAACGCGCCGCAGCCGCATTACGTCCTCGGATTACTGGCGAAAGCGCAAAACAAACCCGTCGAAGCGGTCGCCGCGTTTCAGAAAGTGCTCGCGATCGATCCGCAGGACGTCGGCGCTAATGTAAACCTTGGTCAACTCTTCGCGCAGCAACGGAAGTATCCGGAAGCCGTCGCCGTCCTGCGCACTGCTCTTGCCGCCGAGCCTTACAACACCACCGCGCTTTACAACCTCGGAACCGCGTTGATCCGATCCGGTCAACGCGAAGAAGGTCAAAAGATCATCCAGCAGTTTCAGGCGTTGCGCGAACGTGGCAGCGGCACGACCCTGGGCACGAATTATCTCGAACAGGGACGATACGCTGAAGCGATCTCGTCCACGGGCGCTGAACCGGAACTCGTCGACAAGAATACTCCACCCGTGACTTTTGTTGATGTCACCAAAACTGCACTACCAGGCTTTGAAAACAGGTCGGCCAACATCGGACTGAACCACGGTGCGGTGTTGCTGTTCGATTTCGATCTCGATGGTGATCTCGATCTGCTTGACGTCGCCGGTTTGACTCAGCGTCTCGTGCGCAACGATGGTTCGGGTAAGTTTACTGACGTCACGAGTGCCGCCGGAGCTCTGGCAAAAGCGGGTGAGCGTGCCGGCACGAGCGCGATCGCTGGTGACTACGATAACGACGGCCGTCCCGATCTGTTTATTCTCCGCCCGGTAACTCCAACGCTCTATCACAACGACGGCAACGGCAGTTTTTCTGATGTAACTGCGGCAGCGAAGCTCCCGTCGAATCTCTCCGGTGAAGGAGCCACAGCTTTCGTCGATTACGACCACGATGGTGACCTCGACATCTTCATCGCCGGTCCGTCTTACGTGCTGCTGCGTAACAATGGCGATAGCACGTTTACGGATCAAACCACCGAAGCGAAACTCGCTGGAAAAGTCGCTGCGCCTGGCGAGACGAATTTTGCGATTGTGCCGACGGATTTCGACAACCGGCGCGACGTGGATCTACTCGTTACATCAACCGAGAAGGTGTCGCTGTGGCGCAACATGCGCGACGGCACGTTTCGCGACGTCGCCGCGGAAGTTGGTCTCGGAGGACTCAAGAGAGTACTCAACGTTGCGGCGGGCGACATTAACAAAGACGGCTTCACCGATTTTTATTTCAACAACGCCGGTTTCGCGTTGAGCAATGGTAAAGGCCGGTTCGATATCGTGCCGCCGCCGACAGGAAATCTCGGGCCAACCGGCGCTTCGCAGTTGCTGGATTACGATAACGATGGATTGCTCGACCTGATAACGTCGCTAGGCGGGAAGCTGAGCGTCTTACGCAACACGGGTAATGAATTCGTTCATGTAAAAACCGCGATGCCGGACGGTCCATCACAGGTTCTTGCGTCCGGCGACCTCGACAACGACGGCGACACAGATCTCGTGTTTGACTCTCCCGGGAGACCCGGAGTCGCGCGTAACGATGGCGGCACCAACCGCTCGCTGCGGGTCGGACTCGAAGGCCGCGTGAGTAATCGCACCGGCATCGGCGCGAAGATTGAAATCCGTTCCGGGAGTCTCGCGCAGAAACTCGAAAAGTATTCTGCGTATCCCGCGCCGGCGCCTGCAGATATTGTCTTTGGACTGGGAAAACGGACGGGTGTCGACGCGGTGCGCGTTTTGTGGCCGGCTGGAATCGTCCAGGCGGAAACAGAAATCCCATCCGGAGCAAACAGCAAAACGGCGCTCGCCTTGTCGCTGACCGAACTGGATCGCAAACCGTCGTCGTGTCCGTATCTTTATGTCTGGAACGGTGAGCGTTTCGAGTTTGTGACTGACTTTCTTGGCGGCGGCGAGATGGGCCACCTCGATGCGCCGGGTGTTTACAACACGCCCGATCCTGATGAATACGTTCGCATCGACGGCGATCGGCTAAAGCCTCGCAACGGACGCTACGAGCTGCGCATCACGAACGAACTCGAAGAAGCACTCTTTGTCGATCATCTCCAGTTACTCGCCGTCGCGCACCCGCGCGACGTTGAAGTTTATCCGAATGAAGGTCTGACAATTCCGCCGCCGCGTTTCAAACTCTACAGCACACGCAACGCGCAAGTTCCGCTGTCGGCTGTCGATGAGCACGGTCACGACGTGCTCGCGCGCATTGCGCAGGTCGATCGCCAGTATCCTGACGACTTCAAGCTGCACCAGATACGCGGTTACGCCGACGAACACACGCTCACGTTGCAGCTTGGTAAACAGACCGCGCGCACGCTTTTGCTGATGACGGGCTGGACCGATTACGCGTGGTCCAGCGACAACCTCGCTGCGTCTCAAAGCGGCAAGAGTCTTCAGCTTCCCGCACTGCAAGTGAAAGACAAGCGCGGACAATGGAAAACCGTAATCGAAAACGTCGGCATTCCCGTCGGACGGCCGCAGACGATCGTGGTGGATCTCACCGGGAAGTTTTTGAGCGACAATCGCGAGGTGCGCATCGTTACGAACATGCGCATCTACTGGGACCAGATCCTGGTTGACACTTCCGCCGGCAACTTCCCGACGCAAGTGACGCGCATTTCACCAACCATCGCCGACCTGCGCTGGCGCGGCTTCTCGCTCGAACACTCGCCCGATACTCGTCAGCCAATGACTTACGACTACCAGAAAGTGTCGTTTACGTCGCCGTGGAAAGTGATGACTGGACGCTACACACGCGAGGGCGACGTGCGCGAGTTGCTGCAAACGTCAGACGACATGTTTGTCATCTCGCGACCGGGCGACGAACTGACACTTTCGTTCCCGGCCGACAAGCTTCCGCCGCTGCCCGAAGGATGGACGCGAACGTTCCTGCTCTACGCCGACGGTTTCAGTAAAGAGATGGACGTGAACTCCGCGAGTCCCGATCAGGTTGGACCACTCCCCTTCCACGGCATGAGCAAGTATCCATACAGTTGGCCCGAGCGCTATCCGCTCACACCCGCGCGTCGCAAGTATCTCGAGACTTACAACACGCGCGTCGTGAGCTCGCCCGTGCCGTCGATCGCGCTCGAACTCGTGACGCACGATCTATTCAGCAGTAAAAAGTAATGGAACACATCAGGTATTCGGCGGCTGCGTGCCAGACCGACTTCGCAAACCCGCTCGATCGCCGTTCAATGCGGGCGAACACGGAACGCATGCTCTCGATGGTCGACTCGGCCGTCGCGGGCGCGGCGCCGTTTCTGCCCGTGCGACTGGTTGTGTTTCCGGAGTTTGCCCACGCTGCTCCCGTGTTTCCGACCGTTGCCGAGTTGATCGACAAGCTCGCTATTTCGATTCCCAACGAACACACGGAGCGTCTCGAACAAAAAGCGAAAGAGCACGACATCTACATCCAGAGCGGCTCCATGCTGGAAGTCGATCCGAAGTGGCCGGGCCACGTCTTCAACACGACCTGTCTGATTGGACCAGAAGGACTGATTCAGAAGTTTCGCAAAGTGAATACGTGGATTCCCTACGAGGTCCACACGAGCCCGCACGATCTGCCGGATTACGACGAACCCCTTTTCCCCGTCGCCAATACGCGAATCGGCAAACTCGGTTGCGCGATTTGTTACGACTGGTTGTTTCCGGAAGCCTTGCGACAGTTGGCGGCGAACGGAGCTGAGGTGTTGATTCGCGTTTCCGCCTACATGGATCCGTGGGGCGCGACCGAACCGATGGCGTGGTGGACCATCGTCAATCGCTGTCGGGCACTGGAGAACATGGCGTACGTCGTCGCCGCAAACCAGGGCGCCAGTTTAAAACACTATCCGCCCTACTCGTGGCCCGGCGGCAGTCAGATCGTGGATTTCGATGGACGCCTGCTGGCCGAAGCGTCGCCTGGACCAGGCGAGCGAATCGTCGTCGCGCCGATCGACATTTCCGCCTTGCGTCACGAACGCGCGACCCGTCGTGGCCATCACATGCTCGCACACCTTCGCACCGAGGCGTACCCGGTTTATAAACAACACCAGTACCCGCCGCGAACAGGCGTCGACACGTTGAGTTACGAAGGAAACAACGCCCTCATCGACGAAGCCAAGTCAAACCTTGAGAAAGATCCGGCGGCTGTAAAGGATCCACATCAGTCCTAACCACACCAGCACGAACGCGATCGCAAACGCCAGCGAAGCATCGACCGGCCGCAACCACGACGCAAACAGATTCTGGTAAAGCCAACCGCCCAGCGACGTACCGCCAACCTTAATCGTGCCAAATAGATCAGCCATGATTCCGGCGCCGACATAGAGCGCGATCGCGTTCATGCCGAAGACTTCAAACGGCTTGGACCACCGGCGGTAACCCTTGATGTCGATCAACCAGTAGCAAAAAGCGAGAAACTGCAACGCCAGTCCACCACTGAACAGCACGTACGAACTGGTCCACAACGCTTTGTTGATCGGGAAGAACGAATTCCACGCCCAGCCGAGCGCGATGCACACCGCGCCCGCCACAAACATGCCCGCGACTTTTTCGAAACGCGTCTTCTCGCCGCGCAGCCAGGCTCCCGTCAGCACGCCCAGCAACGTTGTAGCGATCGCCGGAATCGTGCTCAGAATTCCTTCCGGATCGTAGACCTTCGCCTGTCGCCACACGTGGTTCTCACCGAACACGACGCGATCAATGAACGACGGCAAACTTCCCTCTTTCGTCAGATCGCCGGCGGCATAACCGGGAGCGGCGACGTAGTTAACGAGCAGGCAATAAAAGATCAGCAAACCGATCGTGATGGCGATTTGAGCGGCGATGCGTGCGTTGAGAAAAATGATCGACGCGAAAAAGTAACAGACCGCAATGCGTTGCAACACGCCCGGAATGCGCAGCACCCCGAACTGAAAATACGGAAACGCATTCAGAAACAGGCCGATGCCGAAGATGATCAGTGTGCGCTTGACGATCTTGATGTACAGATCGCGTTTGCTGCCGCCGCGCTCGAGCCGGCCTGCGAACGCGAGCGGAATCGCAACGCCGACGATGAAAAGGAAAAATGGAAAGACGAGATCCGTCGGCGTCCAGCCGTGCCACTCCGCGTGCCGCAGCGGCCAGTAGATGCTCTGCCACGTGCCGGGATTGTTTACCAGAATCATTCCGGCAATCGTGATACCGCGAAAAACGTCGAGTGATACCAACCGCTGGGCGTCGTCTGGGGGAGTATTTGCCATGTTTGTCTGATTGATCCTCGTCTGGGTTGACCGATCGTGGTTCCTGATTCTACGGCTAACGCAACCACTCGTCTAATTGATCGCCGGGCACGGTTTCGATCGGGTCGTGACCTTTGCGAAAGATCCGCGCGCCTGTCGAGCCTTTCAAGATCGTACTTCCGTTCTCGGAACGCGCCATCGCGCCTTCTCGCAAACCAAGCACCGGCGTGTCGTTCTCTTCGAGAAATTCCTGTATTCGCTTCTCTCGTGTCTCGCCCATGTGCTTCGAATTTGGATCCGGATCGAGATAGTGCGGATTGATCTGAAACGACACGAGGGCGAGCGCGTCGAAGGAAGGTGGCTGCACGATCGGCATGTCGTTGGTCGTCTTGATCGTCGGACCGGCAACATTCGAACCCGCGCTGGAACCGATGTACGGCATACCTTCGGCGACTCGTTGTCGAATCGGCCCGAGCAGAAACTGCTCGTAAAGAGCATTCAACAAACGAAACGTATTTCCACCGCCGATGAAGATTGCCTCCGTCTCGGCAACGGCCTGAAATCGATCGGCGACGTGGTCGTGGACGGAGGTTAGTTCGTATCCCATCCGCTTGAAACGTGCGGCAGCACTTGCAGCGTAGGCGTCGCGATCGTAGATCGCGTAAGGAACGAAGAGCACGCGCTTGACGTCGCCGAGAAAGTCGCGGATCTCGTTTTCCGCGTGATCGAGATAACCGCTGCCGAAAAGGGTCGAGTTGCTAATCAATAATATTCGTGACATGGTTAGTCGCCTATTGAATCACAATGCAAACTTACGAAACAGATCTGCTGATCATCGGCGCCGGGCCGTTTGGGCTGGCAATCGCGGCGCAGGCGTCGCATCTCGGAATCGATCACCTCGTTGTCGGGCGGCCGATGGAGTTCTGGCGACAGAACATGCCCCGCGGCATGTACCTGCGATCGGCGTGCGATTGGCACCTCGATCCCGTCAACATCCACACGATTGAAAAGTTTCTCGAAACGCGTGGTCAAACGCCGCCTGACGTCGAGCCTCTTTCGCTCGATTTTTATCTCTCGTACGCCGAATGGTTTCAAACTGAGAAACAGATTACGGCGGTTCCGTCTTACATCGAGAAGCTGGATCGTGATCGCGACTTCGTAGCGACAACTGCCGGCGGCGATACGATTCGCGCGCGACACGTCGCGCTCGCGCCCGGTTTCAAACACTTTGCCAACATTCCGGAAGAACTGAAAGTGCGCCTGCCTGAAGGACGTTACGTTCACACGTGCGAGTTCACTGACTTTTCTTCTGCCGCAAACACACGTTACCTGATCATTGGCGGACGTCAGAGTGCTTTCGAGTGGGCGGCGCTGCTTCTCGAAGCAGGAGCCGCGGCGATCTACATTTCACATCGTCACGATACTCCGGCGTTTGAAGAAGCTGATTGGTCGTGGGTGAATCCACTCGTCGACGCAATGGCTGATAATCCGAACTGGTTTCGCCGCCTGTCGGCAACCGAGCAGGACGCGGTTCGGCAACGACAGTGGTCGGAAGGCAGATTGAAACTGGAGCCGTGGCTCGCACCCCGCATCGCCAACGAACGCGTCAAGGTATTGCCCAATACGGCAATCGCGAGTTCAGTTGAACAAAATGGCGAATTAAGAGTGACGCTAAGTAACGGCGCTGAGATCGTATGTGACAAGGTCGTCTTTGCGACCGGGTACAAAGTCGATATCGCTCGTGTGCCTGTCCTGGCCTCCGGTAACATTCTCGCGCAACTCGAGAAACGAAACGGTTTTCCCGTTCTCGACGATCACTTGCAAACATCCGTGCCTGGACTCTTCATAACCAGCATGCCCGCGATGCAGGATTTTGGTCCATTCTTCGGCTTCACCATCGCCGTGCGCGTCTCGGCAAAACTGATCTGCGACGCGATCGTTGCCGGAAACAAACCGGGCGCGAGGTTATTTCCTCGCAAGCCGGGCGATGGCGTGGGCGAGTTCGTTGAGGTTGATGGGTTTGGAGAAGTGTAATTCGTAGCCGGCTTCGAGCGCTTTCGACTCGTCGACCGCGCCGGCGTAACCCGTCAGCGCGATCGCCGGAATGCGTTGTCCGTTGTCTTCGATCTTGCGCAACGCGCGCATGAAGTCGTAACCATCCATTTCCGGCAATCCGATGTCCGACACGATAACGTGTGGTTGCCATTCAGCGATCGTCTTGAGCGCCGCGGCGGCCGAGTCACTTGCCTTCACGTCAGCGCCGAACCTGATCAGCGCCAGCGTGATCAAGTCGCGCGTGTCTTGCTGATCGTCGACAGCAAGCACTTTCAACCCTCTGAGTAAACTCGGCTGCACGTCGCCATCCAGCACATGGTCCTTCTGCTTCCAGCGGGAATCGCCTAACGGATCGATCTCATCCAGCAGAACGGCATCATCCGACACTCCCATGATCGGAATCCGGATCGTAAACGTCGCGCCCTTGCCTGGACCATCACTCGAAACAGCCACCTCGCCGCCATGCAGCTCAACCAGACTGCGGACGATCGAAAGCCCAACTCCAAGTCCGCCATGTTTACGCCGCGCTGACGTGTCGGCCTGCCTGAAACGATCGAAGATGTAAGGCAGGAAGTCGGCGGGTATTCCATCTCCCGTGTCGCTGACGACGATCTCAAAACGCTTGCCGGCAACCTTCAGTGCAACTTCAACACGCCCGTTCTTCGGAGTGAACTTGACGGCGTTTGAAAGCAGGTTCCAGATCACCTGCTGAAGCCGCACTGCTTCACCGGCAACCAACCCGCCGCTGCGCTCGATCGACGCTGAGATCTCGATGTCTTTCAGCAGCGCCGCCGGACGAATCGCGTCGATCGCCGCTTCGACGACGTTCACCGGATCGATCGGTTTCGGATCCAACTTGAGTTTGCCGGTGATGATGCGCGAAACGTCGAGCAGCTCGTCGATGATCGCTCGCTGCGCCGCACAGTTTCGATCGATCACTTCGATGCCGCGCACGCGATCGGTCTCGCGCAACGTGCCGCTCTTGAGTAAATGGGTCCAACCGACAATCGCATTCAGCGGCGTGCGCAACTCGTGCGAGAGCATCGCCAGAAACTCGTCCTTAACCTTGTTGGCAACCTCCGCGCTCGCACGCGCCTGCTGTTCGAGCAGCATGAGCTGTTCGAGTTTCTCAGCCGAACGTTTGCGCTCGCGGTGAAGATTGATGTGCGACTCGACGCGCGCCAAAAGCTCTCGCGCGGAAAACGGCTTGACCAGATAGTCGTCGGCGCCCGCACCCATGCCTTCAACGCACGACTCTTCACCCGCACGCGCCGAGAGCAGAATCACCGGAATCGTCCGCGTCTGTTCTTCACCGCGTAACGCGTGCAACAAACCAAACCCGTCGAGCATCGGCATCATCACGTCCGACAAAACCAGATCGAACGGCCGTTCGCGAGCGGCTCGTAGCGCCGCGCCGCCATCGCCTACCGCCTCGACTTCATACCGTCCGGCCAGTAAACGGCGCACGTAATCGCGCATGTCGGCGTTGTCGTCAGCGAGAAGAATGCGCGGTCGACCGGCGCTCTGCTGCGCGGCGCTGTCCGTGGCGGTCGCCGCCTCTGACAACGTCTCGACGCCGTCACCATTCGGCGGCAGCCACTTCAAAACTTCTTCAACGTAAGCTTCGCCTCGCAAACCGGTGGAGACGAGAGTCTTGGCACCGCCGAGACGATCGGCCGGAAGATGATCCGATCCGGTGGGTATACTGACCGTGAACTTCGAGCCCCGCTCGACTTCGCTGACGACGCTGACAGTGCCGCCGTGCAGTTTCACCAACTCCTGCACCAGCGCGAGCCCGATCCCGGATCCTTCGTAACTGCGTCCGCGCGCCCCTTTCACCCGGTGAAAACGTTCGAACAGGTGTTGCAATTCGTCTTCGGGAATGCCGGTTCCGGTGTCACTCACCGTCAGTTCAACGCGATCGACATTCTCCTTCAACGTAACCTTGATCCCGCCTTCGAACGTGAACTTGAACGCGTTGGAAAGAAGATTGAAAACGATCTTCTCCCACATCTCACGATCGACGTACACCGGCGCATTCAACGGCTGGCAATCGATGATCAAACTCAACCCCGCGTTTTCGATCGTCGAACGAAACACGCTAGCCAGTTCCATCGTCAACGCACACAGATCGATACCTTCGTAAACAGCTTCCATCCGGCCCGCTTCGATCCGCGAGAAATCGAGCAACGTATTGACCAGCTTCAGCAGGCGCACGCTGTTGCGATGGGCCACGTCGAGTCGTTCACGAACGCCGGGCAACAGTCCGGCTTCGGTCAAGGCTTCCTCGAGTGGTCCAAGCATCAAGGTCAACGGAGTGCGAAACTCATGACTGACGTTGGAAAAGAACGTCGTTTTCGCGCGGTCGATCTCGGCGAGCGCTTCGGCCCGTTTGCGTTCCTCCTGATAAGCACGCGCGTCCGCGATCGCGGTGCCGACGTGACCCGCAATCAGATCGAAGAAACTTCGATAGTCGTCGTCGATCACACGCCGCGGACTCAGGCCGGCGACGAAAAATCCCATAGGCTTGACGATTCCGGGCACTGCGATCGGAAGCACATATGCTGCTTCGGATGGTTCGGGCCATGGACCACCGGGCAAAGCTCCAAACTGCGCGACGAGATCGGAAACAACTTCGCCGGCGCCGGTTTTCAGAACCTGCAGAAACGGCCACGCCGCTGATTCATTCAAGGCGACCGCTTGCGGAATAGACGCGAGCGTCCCGTTCTTGAATCCCGTAGTCGCGATCAGCCGCGCGTTCTCTCCGTTGTCGTCAAGCAGATAAAGCAGTGCAAATGGAACGTCGTGAGGATTGACTTCGAGCGTCTTTGCCGCCGCAACACAAGCTTCTTCGGCCGATTTCACGCCAATCACTTTCCGGCCCAGGTCGCGCAACGTTTGCAAACGGCGTTCGCCGATCACCTGCCCGGTGCTCTCGTAACACGCACAAAAGATCCCCGGCACTTTGCCCGCATCATTCCGAATCGGACTGTAAGAGAAAGTGAAGTAGTTTTCCTCGCGGGGAATGTTGCGCTCCATCACCAGCAACAAATCCTCGGACCACGTCGCGACGCCCGTCTCAAACACTCCTTCGAGCATCGGCCCAACCGTGGACCAGATTTCTTTCCAGCACTCTCTTCCGGATCGGCCCAGCCAGCCTGGATGTTTTGTAACTCCGAGTACGGGAATGTACCCATCGTTATAAAACATCGTGTACTCGGGATTGCCCCACCAGATCACGATCGGGTACCGCGAACCGATGCAGATCGAGACCGCGGTCTTCAAACTCTGCGGCCAATCTGCAGCCGGTCCCACCGGACTGGTGGACCAGTCGAACGCACGCATACGCGCGCCCATTTCTCCGCCGCCGCTGAGGAAGCTTAGTTCAGGTGATTCAGACTCTGACTGTTGCGTAGGTGTAGAGCTCATGCATTCGGGTTTCAAACAGGGGACGACGTGGATCAGGGTGCTGCTGCCAGGGGGACTGTTTCAGGGGATCGACATTAGAAACCCTGAGGATATTCTTGTCAATGTGCGCTACCGTACATGCGGGTGCATTCATACGCCACTCGGACCGGCGAAACATCGCTCAACGGCGTTATGGATACTATCAGGCGTGCCAAGAAGTACCAGCACGTCGTCGACGTTGATTGAAGAGTCGGGGCCGGGATTGATCTCGGTGTTGCCGTCGTGAACCAATGCAATGACGGATACGCCCGTCTTTGTGCGCAATTTCAGTTGACCGATCGTCTTGCCGGCGGCGGGGCAATCCGGCGGAACGATGAAAGTCTCAGTCGCCGCCTTACCCAACGCGTCCGCGATGTCGATCATGTCAACCATCGCGATCGTCGGCAGACGCAACATCTCGTAGCCCTCGCTGCGAATTGCCGCGGCCTGGCGTTGAATCATGTGGTTCGGTATGCCCAGCTCTTTCAACACCCGCGAAAAGATCTCGATGCTGGTTTCAAACTCCTCGGGAATGATCTCATCGGCGCCCAACTCGCGCAGGTCCGTGATCTCCGTCATGTAACGCGTTCGCACGATCGTGTGCACTTCCGGATTCATCTGGCGTCCCAGCCAAACCGTGTGGCGCGTCGCGACCGGATCGGAGATCGCAAGCACCAGGACGCGTGCATTATCGATGCCCACAGAATGCAGCACCTCACGTCGCGTTGCGTCGCCATAGATCACGCGCTCACCTTCAGCACGCGCGCTGCGCACCGCGTCGGCGTTCAACTCCAACACGAGATACGGCACCTTCGTCCGGCGCAACACCTTTGCCAGGTTGCGCCCGTTGAAACCGTAACCGACGATGATCACGTGCCCGCTCAGTTCCTGCTCTTCCGGTTGATAACTCTGCACGTTCGGCTCGAGCGCGGAGGACGCACCTAGCAACGACTGCACCGCGTAACCGATACGCGGAGCTGCTTTGATCAGAAACGGCGTCGCGATCATCGACAGGATCGAGGCGGCGAGAAAACGCTGGTAGTCGAGATCCGAAAGCAGACCTTCCGGCACGCCCGTCTTCGCCAGGATGAACGAAAACTCACCGATCTGCGAGAGCCCGATCGCCGTCATCGTTGCAATACGCAACGAATAGCCCAAAAGGCGTACCACAGCGAGTGCGAGCAACGCCTTCAGCAGGATCAGCCCCATTACCCAAACAATGATGACGAGGATGTTCGACGTCAGCGCTCCAAGCGAC
>JAICGQ010000107.1 GCA_025923035.1 Pyrinomonadaceae bacterium
CAGTGCGTATCTCAAGCAATTTCTCGTCGACGGAATATTTCACGCAGATCCGCATCCCGGAAACGTTTTTCTGACTGACGACAATCGCATAGGCCTGATCGACCTGGGCATGGTCGGACGCGTCACACAAAAGTTTCAGGACAATCTGCTCCGATTACTCCTGGCGATTAGCGAGGGTCGCGGCGAGGTTGCGGCGGAAGCCGCGATCAAGATGGGCGAGCCGAAGGAGAACTTCGATCGCAAGAGTTTTGAACGAAGAATCACGGATCTTGTCGCGGAAAACTCCGACGCCGTTCTGAGCAAGCTGAACGCAGGCAAAGTCACGCTCGAGATCACGCGCATCTCGGCCGATTGCTGGTTCCGCTTGCCGGCTGAATTCACGATGATCGCGAAGGCGTTGCTGAATCTCGATCGCGTCGTCTACACGCTCGATTCGTCTTTCGATCCCAACGCGATCATCCGCGAACAGTCCAACGAGATTCTGCAACGCAACATCGTCAAGAGCATGGCGCCCGCCAATCTGCTGGCAGGCGTCGTAGACCTTAAAGAGTTTGCCGAAACATTTCCCGGACGCGTCAACAGGATCCTCGACAGAGTAGGAAACAACGAGATCCGCATCGGAGTCGACGCCATCGATGAGAAGGTTGTTTTGGAAGGACTTCAGAAGGTCGCGAACCGGATCACGCTCGGACTCGTGGTGGCTTCATTGATTGTCGGAGCCGCACTGTTGATGCGGGTCGAGACGAGTTTCCGCATCTGGGGCTATCCAGGATTGGCGATGATCTTGTTCTTACTCGCAGCTGCGGCAGGAGCGATGCTCGTCTTCAGCATCCTGTTCTACGACGAAAAGCGACGTAAGCGCGACAAGCACTAACACCCAAGGCTCATCCGCCGGTCGCAATCAATTCCTCCAAAGCTCTCCTGGTCTCTGCGCTCAACTCCGTAAACGCAAGACCAAACCCGACACCGTGTTGGATATTGGCAACGTAGCCGTTCAGCGATAGCCATTCACCTGATCGACGCAGGATTTGCAGCTCAACCTGTTCGCCAACGGCGATTGGTCCATACGTGTTCACGAAGCAGCCACTCAAACTGACGTCGTCGACGCGCGCCTCGTGACGCTTCGACATGCTCCCCCATCTCGCTTCCAGAAGGATTTTTTGTCGGCGGTTACGTCGTCGCTCGTCACGCATTACGCGGACCTTTCGCGTTACGAAATCGTCGAGAGATGGCCATAGAAAACCTTCGTCTCATAGTCAAAATTGACATAGCCGTTTTTTTGATGCTTGTCAAAGATTGTCTTCAGTTGGCGCATCATCGGATCGAAGTTGGGATGGTCCGGTTCGGGCGTGTACGAGGAAGAGCGCACGCGGCCATTCAAGCCGTCGTAATCGAAAACCTGCTTGTTGGGGAAACTCCGCAAACGGAACTTGTCAGGCGCAAAGAAGCCCTCGATTCCAGCTTCAGCATTCTCGTGCCTGACGTCTTTGTAATCAGTACCAAACTCCAGCATTAGGTGTTCGTAGTCATTCAGAAACGGCGTGGTCTGCAACTCTCGTTCGTTCCAGACGAGCACGGCCCAGCCAGCGGGCTTCAATATGCGCACCCACTCGTCTCGCGTCTTCACCGGATCGAACCAGTGAAACGCCTGCCCCGCCGCAATCAGATCGACGCTCGAATCAGACAGCGTCGTCGATTCGGCCGATCCATCGATGCTCAGGAAATTCGGCTCGCCCGTGAAGAGGTTTTCAGCGACGCCCCGCATCGGTCCATTCGGCTCGACACCAAACACGACGTTTCCATTCTGTAAAAACACCTCTGTGAGTTTGCCTGTTCCGGAGCCGATATCGGCAACAATCCAGTCCGGCGTCAAACCGCATTCCCGCTGGAGGAGATCGACGATTTCGACGGGATAGCCCGGACGGTATTTGGCGTACGCTTCGACGCGGCTGGTGAATCGATTAACGGATTGTGACATCGGAAGAAAAATACTTCAGCAACAGTCTATAGCCAAGCAGAAACAGGACGATGAACCCAAACGTCAGCGGCAGGCGCACGTCTGACTTCACCAGCATCCAGAAATGGACCACACCTGCGATCGCGGCGAGATAGACCAAACGATGTAGTTTCGCCCAACGTTTGCCGCCAATCCGTTTCACCATCTTGTTCGTCGACGTAACCGCCAGGGGTGCCATCAGCAGAAAGGCAGTCATTCCGACCAGAATGAACGGGCGCTGTACGACGTCGCCGGCAACACTCACGAAATTGAAGAGTCGATCGAACCAGATGTACGTGAGCAGGTGCAGCGAGCCGTAGAAGAAAGCAAACAATCCGAGCATGCGGCGAAACTTAACCAGCGAGTTGATGCCGAAGATTCGTCTGAGCGGCGTAATCGCGACGGTCAGACTCAGGAAGACGAGCGTGAGCATTCCCGTCGTTCTGGTTGCAAACTCGAGCGGATTCGGTCCAACTTGCTTGCGATACAA
The DNA here is from genome assembly GCA_025923035.1 of Pyrinomonadaceae bacterium. Classification (GTDB taxonomy): domain Bacteria; phylum Acidobacteriota; class Blastocatellia; order Pyrinomonadales; family Pyrinomonadaceae; genus PSRF01. Next base: position 2,487 of record JAICGQ010000107.1, read on the forward strand.
ATCCAACAACAGCAACGCGAGAGGAATCACGGAGTTTACAAACACAACAAACTTCGCAAAGCGAGCGTCCTTCATAGCGTGCTTAGAAGTTCCTCACCAGATCCATTCCCTGATACAGATGCGCCACCTGATCGGCGTATCCGTTGAACAGCAGCGTCTTGCGCCGGCCAAACTCACCTATGCGCCGCTCAGTCGCCTGGCTCCAACGCGGATGCGAGACGTTCGGATTCACATTCGAATAAAAACCGTATTCGTGCGGCGCTTGTATGTTCCACGTCGCCGGTGGTTCATCTGCGACCAACGTAATCTTCACCACTGACTTGATGCTTTTGAAGCCATACTTCCAGGGCACCACTAACCGCACCGGCGCTCCGTTCTGCGGCGGCAACTTTTCGTCGTACAAACCCGTGGCCAGGATCGTTAGCGGATGCATCGCTTCGTCCAATCGCAGTCCTTCAACGTAAGGCCAGTCAAGCACACCGGTTTCTTGGTTTGGCATCCGCTTTGGATCCAGAAGAGTCTCAAACGCCACGTATCGCGCCTGGGGTGTTGGTTCAACCTTTTCCAGCAGTTTCTTCAGGGGGAACCCGATCCAGGGAATCACCATCGACCAGCCTTCGACGCAGCGTAGCCTGTAGACACGCTCTTCGAGCGGAAACTTCAAAAGCTCATCGATATCAAAAATCTTTGGCTTATGGACCAGACCTCCGACCTCGACAGCCCACGGCTGTGTTACAAAGCCTCTCGCGGCCGAAGCAACGCCGTCCTTAGTCGTATCGAATTCGTAAAAGTTGTTGTAATTAGTGATGTCGGTGATTGGCGTCAAACGCTCGTTTGTCGTGAACCCGTTTCCGTCAATCGCTGCTTTCGCGACGTCGTTTAATTTTTCACCTTCGACAGGAACGGGCGGCGGCGGGTTCAGTCGACGATACAGAAGCGTGGTCGCGGTTGCGGTCCCTGCGAGCGCTGCGGCGCGCATGAAGGTCCGGCGGTTCAGATACGTCTGCTGGTCCGTTATTTTATCTTCGTTGATCTTTTCCGCCATTTTTCCCACTCGTGACATTAGAATACGCCCATTTGTCGTGGAGTCGAGCCCAGACATTACACCGTGAACCTATGGACACATCCCAACCCGAAGCATCCCCCGATCAAATCACCTGGAAGAATAGATTAGTTAGATGGGCAGTTGTGTTGTTCGTCGCCGGCGGAATTCTGCTTATTCCGGTTCCCGAAGGTGTCGATCCGAAATCGTGGCGCTTACTCGCGATATTTGCGGCGACGATAACCGGATCAATCGTGCAGCCAATTCCCGGCGCGGCAATCGTTCTGCTCGGGGTGACCGCGCTCCCACTCTTCCGCGTGATGGAGGTGAAAGCCGCGCTGACCGGCTATGCCGATCCGGTTGTTTGGCTCGTGCTCGCCGCGTTCTTTATCTCGCGCGGCATGATCAAAACAGGACTCGGACGCCGCATCGCCTTTCTGTTCATCAAGGCAATCGGACGACACTCGCTGGGACTCAGTTACTCACTCGCATCAACGGAAACGGTCCTTGCGACCGTGATTCCGTCAACCGGCGCCCGCTCCGGCGGAATCATCTTTCCAATCGCGAAGAGCCTCGCGGAAGCGTACGAATCGCGTCCCGGTCCAACTGCGCGCCGGCTCGGCGCTTTTCTGATGACGAGTGTTTACCAATGTAACGTCATCGTCTGCGCGATGTTTTTGACGGGACAGGCGTCGAACCCGATCATCGCGCGGTTTGCAAGAGACACCACGGGCATCGACATCACTTACGCACGCTGGGCGATAGCGTCGATCGTTCCGGGGCTGCTCAGTCTGCTAGTTGTTCCGTGGCTGATCTATCGAGTATTCCCGCCGGAGATTAAGCACACACCGGCTGCCAGCGAGTTGGCCAGGAAAGAGTTGACGCTGATGGGGGCGATGAAATGGTCCGAACGATTGATGCTGATCGTCTTCGGACTCGTCGCTGCCTTGTGGATCACGACCAAGTGGCACCAGATTGATTATGCAGTGGTCGCAATGCTTGGAATCAGCGTGCTTTTAATTACGGGCGTGCTCGACTGGGATGACCTCATCAGTGAAAAAGCGGCATGGGCCGTGTTTATCTGGTATGGCGGCTTGATTCGTATGGCGGAAGCGCTCGGCCAAACCGGCTTGACGAAGCGGTTCGCCGAGGCGGCAGCGGGATTGACGACGGGCTGGCAATGGTGGCTGGCGCTCGCGTCGTTACTGCTGATCTATTTCTACGCACATTACGTCTTCGCGAGCATCACAGCGCACGTGACGGCGATGTTTGTACCGTTTCTGATCGTCATTCTGGCCGCAGGTGCGCCCGCTTACCTGGCGGTCCTATCGTTGGCCTACTTTTCAAACCTTGGCGCGTCTCTGACGCATTACGGAACGACCCCGGCGCCCATCTACTTCGGCGCGGGCTACACCAGTCAACGATCGTGGTGGACGCTCGGATTGATAACATCGCTTGTCACCATTCTGATCTGGAGCGTCATTGGCTTTACATGGTGGAAAATCCTTGGACTCTGGTAAATCAATGGCCGGATACTCAGCAACGCCACTACCAAAGAAACTCGGAATCAAAGACGGCTCGCGCATCGCATTGATCAACGCGCCGAAAGACTTCGCGCGTGAGTTAGGCGAACTTCCTCCGAACGCGGAGATCGTGACGCGCGTCACAAAACCACTCGACATCGTTCTATTGTTCGTGCTGAACGAACGCGCGCTGCTTCGCGACTTCGACAAACTGGCAAAGAAGCTTGCGAGGAATGGAATGATCTGGGTCGCATGGCCTAAAAAGAGTTCCGGCGTCGCTACCGATCTTTCATTCGACCGTGTGCAGCGCATCGGACTCGACAGTGGATTGGTTGACGTAAAGATCTGCGCCATCGATGACGTTTGGTCGGGACTGAAGTTCGTTATCAGGTTAAAAGATCGTGCGTCAGTTTGAGACAGGAAATGTTTTCCACAGATTCTGAGGAAATCTTTGTGGAAATTAGATACCCGAGTTTTACAAAGCTGTTACAAGCGCACACTTAGAACACTTTGCACACGTGAGCGGCGCGACAAAAAAGCTTTACGAATGAACGTGTTGACTCTTTTGTGGGTGGGCAAATTCACCTCACTGGTCCAAGTGCAAATGTTGCGAACGCGATGCAAGAAATTGCGCAAGATCGGCCCGCGTGTTTTTTGTTTAGACCATCGATCTACTAATTGTGGGACCATCAAAAATAGATACGAAGTACTTGCGCCAAACAGACGGCGAACGCTTTTTTGGAGATCGCACGCATTTCAAATTTGCTAAGGATTTCCGACAGTCGCGCATTCGCATTCGCGACAATAAAGACCTAAAAACGATCGTGAGAATTTGGTTGATGCGATCACATATCCTCACCTGTTTGAGTTGTTTGCATTCGCGAAATTGAGGTTTGTAGATCGTTCGATCGCACAAAAAATTCGGTGTTGATTCGGCCTGAAACAAATCCGAAAAAGGTGTTGCAAAAAAAGTTTCGATCACTATAATGCGATTCCCTCGCTGAACAGTTGATTGCCCTGAAAAGTTTTGATCAGCGACCCTGTTTTTGATCGTGTGAAGGTTTGCTAAGTATCTCATTCTTTCTTCGCATGCGCGGCGAAACCTTCCTCGCACTTCAGACGCAGGAACAATAGTGGGGCGCGACTTCGTGCGATAGTTGCGTTAGGCAATCTAGGCGATCCCTTCGCCACATAATAATTCCAATCAGAGGGATGTCCTGGCCGGTTAGGTTTAGGTTCCGGCGGCGGTGAAGTGTGTTTGCGATACGGATCGCAAGTTGATTTTGAATGCCCAGTGGAGTCGGAAATGAAACAGGAGACCGAATTACCCCCCAACGTCAAACATTGTCCAATCTGTTCTTTAGAGCTTCCAATTTCAGATTTCGGAATTTGTCGTGCACGCAAAGACGGTCGCAACTTGTATTGCAAGAGTTGTATTCGTCAGAAAGTGACCCAGAGCAGACGCGCTTTAAAGGAATACAAGTCAGCGCGCAAGCGATACATTTCGCAGCAAGTTGAAATCAGTGAACTGCTCAACGGTGATTCAGCAAACGGCACGCACTACAACGCCAAATCGTTGAGCAAGTTGTCGCCGGTTGAACGCGTACGCGATGCGATTCGCAGAGGTTCGCGAACGCAGCGTGAGATCGCGCAGGAAACGAAATTAGGCAAGGACGAAATCGGCGACGCGCTGGCCAACCTGCTGCTGTGGACACACGAAATCCGAACTCAAGTCGTTGACAACACGAGGCTGTATTTCATCAACGACGCAACCGACCCCGCGGAACTCGAAGAGAGTCTGCGACTCCCGGCGCGAAAGCGCGATGTGCCCAGTTCGTTTAGTTGTTTGCAGGGATTAATGCCCGGAAGGAACCCGGAAGGGGAACCCGAAAAGATCGGAGGCTGGGTGGCAGCCTAAGCCTCCGCGTTTTACGCGTCGAACGCGTACGCGCCCACGCGTTCGACCGAAACCCACGCGTTTTCTAAACGCGCCTCGCCCGCAGTTCAGTCAGCGAATGCCTCCAGGACCTCACTGGCGTGATCTTCGGGCTTTACCTTTTCAAAGATCTTCTTGATCTTGCCCTTCTCATCGATCAGGAAAGTGGTCCGATGCACGCCCATGTACGTTCGTCCCATGAACTTCTTCTCTCCCCAAACACCATACGAGTCGGCAATCGAGTGATCGGTGTCGACTAGTAGTGTGAATGGGAGCTTGTATTTGGTCTCGAACTTCTTGTGCGCTGCCTCTTTGTCGGGTGAAACACCAAGCACGGTTATGTCTTGTTTCTTAAACTTCGAGTAGGCATCGCGAAATGAGCAGGCCTCCTTAGTGCATCCCGGCGTGTCGTCTTTCGGATAGAAGTAGAGCACGACCTTTTGGCCGCGCAGATCTTTCAAACTCACCGTGTCGCCATTTTGATCAGTGGTTTTGAACGCGGGCGCAGTGGTTCCTTCTTTCAGCATGATTTATCCTTTGGCTTTTTAGTTAAATCCGTGAACACAGATTACCAAAATTGAATCAGTGGAACGACAGTGATGAAAAAGTCGACGAAGCATCATTATTGGATGGTTAAGCAGGAACCCGAAACTTATTCGTGGGACGACTTCGTAAAAGACGGCAGCACCGACTGGACCGGCGTACGAAACTATCAAGCCCGAAACAACCTGAAGGGTATGAAGGTCGGCGATCGCGTACTCTTTTATCATTCCGGAAAAGGAAAAGAAGTTGTTGGTCTGGCCGAAGTGGTGAAGAGCGCGTATGCGGATCCGACGGCCGACGATCCGCAGTGGGTCGCGGTGGACCTTAAACCAGTGAAGCCTTTAGCTAATCCGGTCCAACTGGCTGCTATTCGTTACGACAAGCGCCTCAGCCAGTTGCCGCTGATTCGCCAGTCGCAACTGTCCGTGATGCCCCTGACGAAAGAAGAGTTCGACGTGATCGTCGGCATGGGAAACAGTAAAGGGCGGAAGCGGTAACCACGAATCCAGGGAGTTAGAATTTGATTGCTTTCCTTTTAAATGTGTCTCCCGCTTGTGAAAGGGTGGCCCAACGGAGTTTGGTAAGTCACGACTTGAATAAGCGCAAGGATCCGTCTTCGTTTGTTTCAGGAGGTATTGCGGATTCCTGCAAGCGGGAATAGTGTTCAAAGAGTGGTTCTGGACCGGGCACACGCTCTTCTTTCAGGGCCGCTTTGATCTCTAAAGCGTTAACCACTGCCTGGCCGCGGAAGTGATTGTTAGTGATCACGTAGGTTTCGCGGGTTTGTTTGGCGATTTGCTTGATGCGTGTTAGCCACGGATCGATCTCGTCGAGCGAATAGAGATAGTTGTACCGCTCGTCTCGCGGCGCTTTGTCGCGAAACCAGTTCTGATAATTCCTGCCGTGCAGGCGGATGTACCCGACCGGTGAAGTCGTTACGGCCGCCGGTCGAATGGATCGCGAAAACACCGGCTGATCGATATTGCAGATTCCCACGCCGCGTTCTTCCAACCATTCGTAAATGTGCTCGTTGTTCCACGACGTGTGCCGCACTTCCAGCACCAGCGGATACTCACGAAACTTTTCGAGCAACTGAGTCAGATACACGCGATCTTCGTCGGTGTTTTTGAACGACCAGGGAAACTGGAGCAGCACGGCGCCGAGTTTTCCCGCTTTGACGAGCGGTTCCATCCCGGTGCGCACTGCCTTCTCGTCTTCTTTAGTCGCCTTGCCGCGTTCGTGCGTGAAGAGGCGATAGAGCTTGGCCGTGAAAGTGAAGTCTTTCGTCTGCTTGACACGCCTGGCCCACGATTCTGTCGTGGACGCCGCCGGCGGACGATAGAAACTGCTGTTGATCTCGATAGTGTTGAAGAACCGGGCGAGATACTCGAGCGGATCGAAGTTCTTCCCGGGCTTCTGCGGATAAACAACGCCTTCCCAGTCCTTGTACGACCATCCTGCCGGTCCAATGCGAATAATCTCTTTCGCCATGCGACTACTTCGGATCAGTTTCCCGTTGCGGCTGATAGAGCTCGGGAATGCTCGCCATCACGTGCGGCGACATCGCCTTCAGCTTCAGTTGTTCGGCAAGAAACACGAGTCGATCGCGCCGCGCCTCGGCGTTCAGCGCGTGCGTGGCTTCGTAAATCTTGAACCGCTTCGGCTCGCTTACGACCTTCTCGTACTCACGCGCGCGATCCACCGTCATGAAATCCTCTTTCGTCGCGTATTGAAGGAAAACAAACGCCGGCGCTGCGTGCGACACATACTTGCCCTGATCGGTGTAGGAGTGCTTCGCCAGGAAGGCGTCGAACTTTTCCGGCCCGACCTTCTGTCGAAACTCCTCGTAAGCGCCCATTCTGAAATCAACCTCATCAGACATCGTCCCAGCCATTAATACAAAGGCCTTGAAACGGCGATCGACGCCACTCAGGATCGCGCCGATTGACGCATTGTAACTATGTCCGACGAACGCTATTCGCTTGGGATCAACGTCCTTGCGTGCGACCAGCAGATCGAGGCCGCGCCGCATGTCAACTACCTGTTGGACCAGTTCCGCAACCTGTTGCTCGTTTAGCGGAGTTGTATTCGGAACATAACCCGGGCGCGCCACTGGACCGTCAGTCATCAACGAAACGACCCCGGTAGGCGCCAGCGCTACGGCTTCATCCAGAAACTGTTTGCGATTACGCATCTCGGAGTTTCGCCAGTACCAGTGACCCCAGATGACCGCCGCAAACGGTCCCTTGCCGCTGGGCACGACGAGATAAGCAGGAACAACACCGCCCTTCGGACTCGCATACGTGATGTCGTAAACAGTGACGTCCCCGCGTTTCTGCGTCCTGAGGATCTTGAGATCGATTGGCGCCGACTTGTCGTAGTCAAAATGGCGCACCCCTTCCGGGTCTTGCGCGAACACGATTGTGCCGGTGAAGAGAACGAATACGATTCCGACTAAAAACTTGGTAAGCTGAACTCGCATGGTCGAAACCTCTGCCATAGGTGTGCTTCAGGGTCAGGGTCTGGGGAAATAGATGATAGCTAAACCAACGTTCCGCGGAAAGGAGGTGACAAACAGATGCGTCTGACAGAGATGGTGTCGTGTTCCGGTTGAGCGGCGAAGCTTAGCCCGAGCTTACTCGCTCAGGTTCTGAGCGGGCTACCGAAACAACCTGCTGACAAAAATGTGATTGTCGGTTTTGATACCGCCGACGACGCGGGAGTATACCGTCTGCGTGACGACCTCGCGCTGGTGCAAACGCTCGACTTCTTCACGCCAATTGTCGACGACCCCTACGACTACGGCCGCATTGCGGCGTTGAATTCCATCAACGACGTTTGGGCCATGGCCGGAACGCCGATCACCGCGTTAGCCATCACCTGCTTTCCGAAGAAAGGTGTCGATCCGGCGATACTCGGCGAGATCATGCGCGGCGGACTCGAAACGCTAAACCAGCAAGGCGTGACATTAATCGGCGGGCACAGTGTCGACAACGAGCAGATCATGTTTGGTTATTCCGTTACCGGGTTGATCGATCCGAACAAAGTCGCAACCAACTCCGGCGCACGACCGGGTGATGTGATCATTCTGACGAAGCCACTCGGAACTGGCGTGATCTCCACCGGAATCAAGCGAGCTGCGGCGAGTGATGCGATTGTTGCCGGTTCAGTCGAAACGATGCTGACGCCCGGAAAACATGCGGCCGAGGCGATGCGCGAGTTTGGAGTTAAAGCAGCGACGGACGTTACGGGATTTGCGCTGCTCGGACACGCGTGGGAGATGGCGTGCGCGAGTAAGGCCACGATACAGATCAATGCCGGAGCGGTTCCGCTGCTGCCCGGTGCACTCGATCTCGCCACGGCAGGAATGCTGACCAGCGGCGATAAGTCGAACCGGCAATACGTCGGCGCAGACGTCGAGATCGCGTCGTCAGTTGACGAAATCCTGCTACGACTGTTTTACGATCCGCAAACCGCGGGCGGAATGCTGATTTCGGTTCCGGAAGCGACGTCTGCGGCGTTGCTCGCGAGGCTGCGTGAGAATTATCCAAACGCACGTATAATAGGTCGCGTTCACCCCCGAGGCCCGCATTCGATCGTAGTTTCCACGGATTAATCCTTGTCTGCGACGCTAAAAGATCTCTACAAGCAGGTACGCGCGCGCACGATGCAGATCGTCGCGCCGCTCGAAATTGAAGACTACGTGATCCAGACGGCGGAGTTCATGAGCCCGCCCCGTTGGCACATCGGCCACACGTCGTGGTTCTTCGAAACTGTGCTTCAGGCGCACCAGCGGGGTTACCGCGTTTATTCCGAAGACTTTCTCTGGTACTTCAACTCGTATTACGAGGGCTTTGGCTCACGCATCGAGCGCCCGAAACGCGGCACCAAATCGCGCCCCACTGTTCGCGAGACCGTCGCTTATCGAAATCATATCGACGAACATGTGCTGGCGTTCCTCGATTCGGCTGAGGACTCCGTATTGAGGCTCGTGCGAATGGGACTTGAACACGAGATGCAACATCAGGAGTTGCTGGTTTACGACATCAAGCACCTGCTGTGCGACCAGTTCGAACCGCAGATGAAATCGCCGCCGCGAGCCTCTGCGAGCGTCGAGGGCATGGTCGAAATTGAAGGCGGATTGTTTTCGATAGGTTCGCAAACAGAAGATTTCGCCTGGGATAACGAGAAGCCAGCGCACCAGGTTTTCACGAAGGATTTTGCGATCGATCGCGCGCTCGTCAGTAACGGCGATTATCTCGAGTTTATCCGCGACGGTGGTTACGAGAACTTTCGCTGGTGGTTCTCGGAAGGCTGGGAAGCCGTAAACCGCGAACAGTGGCGCGCTCCGATGTACTGGGAACTCCACGACGGCGAGTGGCTGATTCGCGACTTTTCCGGTCTCGGTTCGGCTGAAAGCAGAAAAGACGAGCCCGTTACGCACGTCAGTTTCTTCGAAGCGTCGGCGTTTGCGAAGTGGGCAGGCAAACGATTGCCGACGGAAGCTGAATGGGAACGCGCGGCGTGTTATGATGCGCGACGCAAAACCAGCAACGCATTCCCGTGGGGCAACACGGAACCCGATAGCAACAAAGCAAATCTCTTCGAAAACGGCTACTGGTCCGTCGCCCCAATCGGCGCCTTTCCGGAGGGCGCAAACAGTTACGGGTGTCAGCAGATGATCGGCGACGTTTGGGAGTGGACCACGTCCGATTACGTCCCGTATCCGGGGTTCAAGTCGGAGTTTGATGAATACAACGACAAGTGGTTCGTCAATCAGAAGGTCTTACGCGGCGGTTCGTTTGCCACACCGCAGTTGCACATCAGATCGACTTACAGAAACTTCTTTCACGCGCACGAGCGTTGGATGATTTCTGGTTTTCGCTGCGCGCGCGACGTGTAGTGCCACAACTTAAGGAGCCCAATCATGTCCCCAAAAAAATTCTTTAATCTCGTGTGCGCGGTGTTGGCGCTCTTCGTTTTCTCTGCACAGCTGTCGGCCCAAACCGACGAACGCAACAGGTCGACGTCGGAAAACAGCGGCGGCGCCGCAGCGAATGCGCCCGCGCGGTCCAATCCAGTAAATCCGAAATACACGACGCCGAAGTCAGCGCTCGATCCCGCGTACGGCGCAAAGATCGCCGAGTACACGACTGAAAAGTACTTCATGACGGAACTCGTCGATCACCTGCCGCTGTCAGACAAGGTGCCGTCGCCCGACAAGATTCTCGGTTACGTCATCGGCACGCCCAACAAGCTGACCTACACGAAAGACCTGCATCGTTACTTTCGCGCGCTGGCCGATGCCTCGCCGCGCGTGCGTGTGCTGGTAGCTCCGGAGAAGAGTGAAGAGGGACGCGAACAGTTGCTCGTGCTCGTCAGCGATGAAGCGAACCTGGCGAAGCTCGATCGTTACAAAGAAATCACTGCCAAACTCGGCGATCCGCGCAAACTCAGCGAGACCGAGGCGCACACGCTCATCTCCGAAGGCAAGCCGTTTTACTGGGCCTCCGGGTCGATCCACTCGCCGGAAACCGGATCGCCCGAGATGTTGATGGAGCTCGCGTATCGCCTCGCCGTCGAAGACTCGCCGTTCATCGAAGACATTCGCAAGAACATGATCGTCATGATCACGCCGGCACTCGAAGTTGACGGCCGTGATCGGATGGTGGACCTCTACAACTACCGCAAAGCGAACCCGGGCAAACCAGCGCCGCCATTGCTTTACTGGGGCAAGTACGTGGCCCACGACAACAACCGGGACGGCCTCGGTCTGGCGCTCGCACTGACGCGCAACCAGATGCGGACGTTTCTCGAGTATCACCCGACGGTGCTCCACGACCTGCATGAGTCAGTGCCGTACCTTTACACAATGACCGGCACTGGTCCTTACAACGCCTGGCTCGATCCGCTGGCGCTCGACGAGTTTCAGGTGCTTGCGTATCACGAGATCGAAGAACTGACGAAACGCGGTGTCCCGGGAGTTTGGACGCACGGTTTCTACGATGG
>JAICGQ010000108.1 GCA_025923035.1 Pyrinomonadaceae bacterium
CGGTTTGCAGGTTGACTGCTTCGATGAGTCGCGCGTCGGCGGGAACTTTGTCGCCGGTTGCGAGCATAATGACGTCGCCGGGCACGACTTCGCGCGCGGGAACGCGTTCCTCGCGTCCGTCGCGAATCACAGTCGCATTGGGCGCCGCCATTTCGCGCAGCGCTTCAATCGCACGCTCCGCGCGATACTCCTGGATGAACCCGAGTATCACCGCGAAGAGCACGATGACGGTGATCGCGATCGCTTCAACACCGTGGCCCAGAAACGCGGAGAGTGCGGTAGCGAGCAGGAGGATGATGATCAGAACATTTTTGAATTGTTCGAGCAGGATGGCCCAGGGAGAAACGTGGGCGCGCGCCTGAAGTTCGTTCGGTCCAAACTTCTCCAGGCGCTTTGCAGCTTCGTCCGAAGTAAGACCGCGCGGCCCTGACTCCAGATGTTCAAGACTTTCTTCAACCGTTAACGTATGCCAGCGAGCGCTGGCTTGATCCGCAAGATTTTTCATGGACATAGGTCACTCAAACACGATTCCTTTCGCGCGTCGTGTAGTTCGACAGGTGAAGGCGGCGCAAAAAGAGAAAACCTTCTGCGCGCGCCTAATCGCCGCAAAAGGTCTTGGTCGTGGAGCTCACTTGTTTTGCCCTACCGATGCGCCGGGCGCCCTACGTGGGCGCCGTGTTGACGGCGGCACCGAACCATAAAGGCAGGTGACCTACTCCCCTTTTCGTGTTCAGATTCTACAACCGATACTGAGTGAGTTCAATCAGGCGCCGATTGGAGTAGCGGCGGACAACGCATAATCTAGAATCATCGTCAGGAGACTAATGCGGATACTTCTGGTTGAGGATGAACCGAGTGCAGCCACCATGCTCGCGAAGGGACTGCGTGAGGATGCCTACGCGGTGGACGTCGCGGCCGACGGCGAAACTGCACTCGCGCAAGCATTTATCAATGATTACGACCTCATCATTCTCGACGTCGTGCTGCCCGGCAAAGACGGTTTCCGCGTCTGCCGCGAGTTACGAACGAATCATTTAACGGTTCCTGTCCTGATGCTTACCGCGCGCGACGCCGTAGAAGACAGAGTGGAAGGGCTGGATTCCGGCGCCGACGATTATTTACCAAAGCCTTTTGATTTTGAGGAACTCTTGGCCCGCGTGAGAGCGTTGTTGCGGCGCAAGCCTGCTTTGTATCCGGATGTCATTACAGTCGGTGATCTGTCTGTCGATACACGCGCGCGGCGGATCACACGCGCCGGGCAGAGGATTGATCTGACTGCGAAAGAGTATGCGTTGATCGAGTATCTCGCCCGGCGCGACGGCGAAGTTGTTAGTCGAGCAGACATCTCGGAACACGTATGGGACGAATCGTACGATCCGTTTTCGAAAGTTATCGAAGTCTTCATCCAACGGTTGCGACGCAAAATCGACGGCGGTCACCGGTTGAAGTTGATTCACACGCGCCGCGGTGAGGGTTACATGCTGACGACGAAAGGCACAGACGTCGATGATTAATTCGGTCAGGGGACGTCTGACATTGTGGTACGTCAGCGCGTTGGCGCTGATTCTTGTTCTCTTCGGAATCGCCGTGTACGTCATGCTGTCGCGTGCATTGCACCGGCGCGTGGATCAGGCACTGGCTTCAACCATCGACATCTCAATCACCTCGCTTACTCACGACACGCAGGAAGGACAGTCACCGCAAAGCGCGGCCCAGAGCACTGCGGCTGAACTGTCGCATCCGCAGCAGTCGATGATGATCTTTGACGACAACGGACAACTACTCGCAACCCATGCCGGTGAGGAAGAGCTTCACATTCAACTGCCGGAGCGCGCGACGATCCCCGACGCCGATGTCTACCTGTACACCGTTTCAAACGGCACGACGACAAAACAGAACCACCGGCTTGCTCTTCGGAGAGTGACGATTCCGCCGGCCGGCACTCGTTACATCATCGTCGCCAGTCAGCCGCTGAAGCCGGTCGAAGACGAACTCGAATCGCTCCGCGAGATTTTGTATTTCGCGGCGCCGCTGGTTTTGCTGGCAGCGGGTTTCGGTGGTTGGTTTCTGGCGCGCCAGGGTCTCGCACCCGTCGCAGCGATGGCCCGTAGTGCGCGTCAGATCGGCGCGGGCAGTCTCGACCAGCAATTGCCCGTCGTCAATCCGCGCGACGAGTTGGGCCAGCTTGCGACCACGTTCAACGATCTGCTTGGTCGTCTCAACGCCGCTTTTCAGGAACAACGTCGCTTCATGGCTGATGCGTCGCACGAGTTGCGTAATCCACTCTCAGTTATGAGCACGGCAGCCGGCGTGACGTTGAAGAAGGAGCATCGCACGGAGGAGGAGTACCGCGAGGCGCTTCAGATCGTGGCGGAACAAACAAGACGATTGTCGCGCATCGTGAATGATATGTTCATGCTGGCGCGCGCAGATTCGGGGCAGTATCCACTGCGCAAGCGGACGTTGTACTTGAACGATCTGCTTGAAGAAGTCGCGCGCGCGGGCGCAGTGCTCGCCGGTGATCGAAATGCCACGGTTGAAGTAACAAACTTGCCCGAGGCTGCTTTTCACGGCGATCAGGATCTGCTGCGGCAGATGCTCTTGAACCTCGTGGACAACGCGGTGAAGGTAACGCCATCCAGCGGCGCGGTTAAGTTGGGACTAGATCGCCGCGACGGCGAGTATTTGTTATCGGTGGTCGACGCCGGTCCGGGAATTCCTGCGGACGCGCGGCATCACATCTTTGAGCGGTTTTATCGAGCTGATCGGACGCGAACCAGGGCTGAAGATGGCGCCGGTTTGGGACTGGCAATTGCCAGATGGATCGCGCGGGCTCATGAGGGCGACATCGAGCTCGACGATTCGGGTGGTAGCGGAACGAAGTTCGTCGTTCGACTCCCCATCGCGAACGGTAACTGATTGCCCTTGCACGAGTTTCGACTGTTTACCGGGCGTTTACCTGACGTTTGGTACATTCGATTGCAAATGGTAGTCATGTCAGAAAAGAAGCCACAGATAGATTTTTCAAACCAGCGCCTCGTCCGCGTTGCAATCGTGCTCGCGGTAACGATAGCCGTCGTCGCCCTGCTGGTTGCAACGTTTTTAAGCGCTGCGCCGCGTCTAAATGGAGCCTCGGCCGCGCCAATGACGGCGTTCTCCGGTGGTACGTTCGAAGCATCAGGCGTAGCTTATGTGCCGGGAACCGACGGCGTACTCTTCGTCGACGACGGACGGCCGAACGAGGTCTTCTGGATGCGCCTGGGAACCGATCGGAAACAAGCCGGCGCGATCAAAACAGTCGACATCTCGACGAGCATTATCGATCTTGAAGGCATCACCTCAGACGGCACATATTTCTACGTTGTAGGTTCGCAATCGAAGTCGAAAGGCGCCGATCTCGTCGGTCTCGCACGTTTTAAGTTCGACGGGGCGAGTCAGAGCGTGGCCGGTACGCAAACTGTTTCTGGACTTAAAAAGTTTTTGGCGGATAATGTCTCCGAACTCCGCGGCATGGAGAACACGAAATACAACGACGGAGGCATCAACGTTGAAGGCGTCGCGTGGGATCCCAGAAACAACAGACTGCTGCTCGGTTTGCGATCACCTGTTGTCGAAGGTAATGCGCTCGTTGTACCGCTAAAACTTCGCGACCCGAACGCGGCGTTGTCTCTCGAAAATCTCCAGGTCGAAGGAAACCGTGCGATCCGGCTGCCGCTTAATGGCGCGGGCGTGCGCAGCATCGAGTACGACGAAACCCGCAAGGCTTTCTACGTTATTACGGGAGCCGGTCCGAATTCCGAGAAGATGGATTTCAAGTCCTGGGAATGGACTGGAAACGACTCGCAGCCGGCGTTGCGCGAACTGGAAACGTTTGATCGGCGCTTGAAGCCTGAAGGCGTTACTCGCGTTTCGAATGGCGGTCAGGACTTTACCTTCATAGTATTCGACACCAGCGGTTATGCCGCAACGAACTAAAGTGCATAAGCTCCATCTTACGGTCGCGCAAGTGGTCGTCGTCCTGCTTGCTTCAACAGCGTTTGCCCAGGATTCGACTTCCTCGGCGGAACTGCCGCGTTTCTACCAGGTAAATGAAAACCTGTATCGCGGTGCTCAGCCGACCAAAGACGGCATCAGCAAACTTCGTGACCTCGGGATCAATACCGTTATCAATCTGCGCGGCGCGGGTGAGCTCACCAGAGCGGAAGAGGCGGAAGTCCGCGCGGCGGGGTTGAATTACTTCAACGTCCCGCTGCCGAACTGGGGACGCCCGCAGCACGAACGAGTTGCACGCATTCTCGAACTCATCAGTGCGCCTGAAAACGGGCGCGTGTTCATCCATTGCAAAGAAGGAGTGGATCGGACGGGAACGATCGTCGCGATCTATCGCATGACGCACGACGGTTGGAGTTCCACGCAGGCGCTCGATGAGGCAGAACGCCTCGGTATGCGGCGCACTCAATTCTGGATGCGCGACTACGCCAAAGATTATGGCGATCGCGTTCATAAACTCGGACCCGAAACAGCCCTCAAGTCCCCAGGCGTTCATGAAGACTTCGACGATCGCGTCGGCGCGAGCATGCGGTACGTCGAACGCGGGGCTTTCACCGCCCGAAAATTCACTAAACGATTCTTCCGCAAGTTCGCCGGTTCTCTCCGATAGACAACTCCGTGACGTTCATTTTCGGACGAACCGCGTGATCATCCAATCAGAACACGATTGCAATTGACACGATCAGACTTTGCTACTAAGGTAGCGCGTGGTCCAGCCCGGAACATATAGACCCCTCCCAATTTAGCGTAGCGTCTTTGAGTCATCCCCCGGTGTGCCTCTCGCGCAGAGGTGTGCCTCGTTAGCACTTGAAGCCTTACCGACACTAATCCTTTAGTGCTCCATTCGAAGGAGATTCACAATGAAACAGAGTCTGATGAATCGCTGTCTCGCGATCTCAATTGTCATGTTGCCTCTACTAATGGCAGCCGGGCCCCGCGTTTTCGCGCAGGGAAACCCGAACGCTGTCTCTAACAAAGAAATGAGAGAACTATTAAAAGCGCCCGGCAAAGTCGTGAGCGAAGTGAAGTCCGCTCGCGCCACTGGCGACCTGAAACTTACCGGCTATCGCGTCGAGGAAATCCAACTCCCGCGAAGCATGTCCGTGCAGATCAAAGGCCAGCAAGCCGTTGTCAACAAAGCGTGGCGTGTGACGGTCAATGGTGGTCACTTTCCCGTGCGCGCGCTGCCCGCCGTCGTCTGGATCGACGATCAAATCGTGGGCAACGGAGTCGAAAACGAAACGCTATCGAAAATCACTGCGATCACGTTCGACGGTTCGCTGATCCACGACGGTGGCGTCGTTTCGATCTCTTACGGCGAAGACAAACAAACGCGTCAAAGCGTGCCCGAGCGGCTCCAGTTGAAGCGTGAAGGAGGAAACCAATGAAAACCCGGACTAATAATTACATCCGCTCGTTTTGTGTAACGGTTTTGCTCCTCGTTATTTCGGTCTCTGGTAACACGCGTGCGCAGGCGCCGGACCCCGGAACTCCTGGACCGCTGGCAATAACACGCGAAGAGTACAACTTCGGAGACACCGCGTTTCAACCAACCGATTTTCCGGGACCGGTTGAACTGCGAGCTTCGATTCACTATCCGACGAGTCTGTCGGGTGCTCCACTGCCGCTAATTGTTCTGTTGCACGGCCGTCATGAGACGTGCTTCAAAGGCGCCAGTGCTTTTTTGCAGTGGCCGTGCACTCTCAACGGCAGTCAATCGCTCCCCAGTTTTGCGGGGTACGATTACCTTTCAGAGGTTCTGGCGAGCAACGGGTATGTCGTCGTCTCGATCAGCGCCAATGGAGTTAATGCCGTCGACAACACCGTCTTCGATCTCGGCGCCCTGGCGCGAGCCGAACTAATTCAGAAACATCTCGACATTCTGAACACTTTCAACACGACAGGCGGTGCGCCTTTCGGCGCGAAGTTCGTCGGCAAATTCGACCTGACGCGGATCGGAACGATGGGCCACTCGCGTGGCGGCGAGGGGGTCGTGCGGCATTACGTGCTGAACAACTCGTTGGGTGCGCCCTACGGAATTAAAGCCGTGTTCCCGCTCGCGCCGGTAGATTTCAACCGGTTCGTGGTTAACAACGCCGCGTTGAATGTTCTGCTGCCTTACTGCGATGGTGACGTCGCTGATTTGCAAGGCGTTCATTTCTATGACGATGCACGTTACAACGTCCCGGGAGATCTCGCGCCAAAACACTACGTTCTCGTCATGGGCGCCAATCACAACTTTTACAACACTCTCTGGTCTCCTTCGAGCGGGGTTCCAGGCGCCGCAAACGATTGGCGATTTGTTCCGGGCGGACATGCGGATCCACAGTGTGGCAGCCAGAAGGGAACTAAACGGTTAACTGAAACGCAGCAACGCGGAACGGGTTTGGCTTACATGAGCGCATTCTTCCGTGCCTACGTCGGCGGCGAGAATCAGTTCATTCCAATCCTGACGGGCGATGCACCCCCACCGCCGTCTGCGCAGACGAACGAGCTGTTCGTGTCGTATCACGCGCCTGCGAATTTACGACTCGACGTGAACCGTTTGCTCAACGATACGAACCTGACGCTCAACAATCTCGGCGGCGCCGTCACGCAACTCGGCCTGACGCCTTACGATCTTTGCGGTGGCGAAGCTCCGCAACCAGCGACTTGTTTGCCTGGTTTCTTCAACGCACAACAACCGCACACGACGCCGAGTGCACGGTCATCGGCGCGAGGTTTGAGTCAACTCAGAACGGGTTGGAACAACTTCACCGGCAACTACCGAAACGACATCCCGGCTGGGATGGGGAACGTTTCTGGCTTTCAGGCCATACAGTTTAGGGTGAGTGTTAATTTTGCTGACCCGCGCAATCTCCCGGATCTCGCGCAGGACTTTCGTGTGCGCTTGACGGACAGTTCCGGATCGAGCGCGTCCGTAAGAGTCAGCGACGTTTCCGGGGCGCTGTACTTTCCGCCTGGATCAACGGGTCCGGTGCCGAAGGTGGTGTTGAATACGGTGCGCGTTCCGCTGAGTGCTTTCGGCGGCGTGAACCTCAACAGCGTGCGTTCGGTGCAGCTCACCTTCGACGAACGTTTGGCGGGTGGCGTGCTGATTACTGACGTGGCCTTCGCGTCAGCTCCGCAATAACACGCCCGACGGTTATTTCTCAGGCCGCGCCGCGCGCTCCAGGGGTCGATGAAAACGTTGACACTGGGGCGCGTGGCGCGTAAATTTCGGCTTACATAGGAGTTTTGCCAATCGGAGAAGTCTTACCGAGCCGCCTCTCAACGCGTCTCATGTGTTATTTGATCCCTGACGCCCGGAACCAGTTCGATTCTAGTCGTCACCTCTTACAACTAAACCAATGGCCTTCACGGACACACTCAAAAGGCTCACACCGGCACTCTACCGCCTGCGCCTCTTCGTATTCATCAGCGCCGCGATCGTCGTGGTCATCGCGACTTACTACCTGATTTACGTCCGCAGTCAAAAGGGTTATTTCAACGATCGAAACTTCCGCAAGTTGTCGCTGATCAGCAGTCAAATCGGTTCCAAGCTGACAAACGCCGGCTCCGTATTGGAAAAGACGTGCGAACGATTCATCCGCCCGTTGGCAGAAGACGCGCACAAGTTCAGCATCGATCCTACGCAAAAACAAAAGAACAAGACTGAACTCCAGGAAGTCTTCAAGAGACTGAAAGGCGACAGCCCGCAAATCATCCCGTTCAACGTCGACACTGAAAAATGGAACGCTAACTCAGCTCCGGGCAGCGTCACACTCACTGCCGTTCGCCACGAAGGCGACTCGTCGTGGCTCTACTTCGATTACGTATCAAACGGTCTGGAAGAAGGCACCGTCATCCGCGTGCAGGCGAAAACGGAGCTGAACGGTTTGATTCAACCGTTTCTGACGGCGCGTATTGGTTCGCATCCGGACCAGTTTCAAAACATCCTGATCGCCGAAGCTGATACAGCGCGAGTAATCCTGCAACATGACACGACGCAGATCCGCCTCGCCTCGCTGGACAAGTTGCCGGCTGCAAATGAAGCGAAAAAGATCGACCTGAAGGAGATCGCAAACACGAGCAACGCCGTCGACGTGACTTTAGCCGGAGCAAACTACCGGCTCTTTTCACACCCGCTGAAAGTTTCGTTACCCGCGACGAGCGCGAGCGCGCCCAGTGCGACGTGGCTCGTCACGGGCCTGATCAAGTCTGACTACTTTCAGTCGGAAGCATGGTCCATTTCGATTCCCTATACGATGCTGATCCTCTTCAGCTTCGTCATCGCGATCTTTATTTTTAGCTGGCCGTTCTTGAAGCTCGTCCTGACTGGACCGAAAGATCGATTCCGGACACCCGATCTTTACCTGCTCGTGTTTGCGACAATGATCGTGCTTGCCGTCGCTACGGCGTTCGGTCTTTACGGATTCGTCTATTTGAGTGTGGAAAAAGAGATGGACGAGCAAGTAAAAACGCTCGCCGCTCAGCTCAAGAAGAATTTCAACGAAGAGCTGCACGACGCGTTGCGGCAGCTCAACACGTTCAGTGAAAACAAAGCGCTGCTCGCCACACTCGATAAGGATCAAACCGAAAGCAAATCAACACCAAGGGTAGGCGGCCTTGGCGCCGGCGTTTCACTGGCGCAACGCGAACGCGCCACCAGGCTGCCAAGCGAAACAGAATGTCCCGCGTCGGATCGGGACATCTACAACGTCGCAGACACGAACAAGGTCGGAATACTGCCGTGCATCCTGGGTTCATGCCAAACCACTTATCCATATTTCGACATGCTGTCGTGGATCGATAAGAACGGCATGCAAAAGGCGAAGTGGACGGTCAAGGATTACACCACGCAGTACGTGTCCGTTTCCGACCGCGCGTACTTTCAAAACATTCAGAAGAAGCATTTTTACCAACTGGGAGAGCATAAGTTTTGGTTAGAGCCAATCGTCTCGCGCACGACGGGACGTAACCAGGTCGAGATTTCGCAGCCGGTGAAAGACAGCGACTGGACCATCGCGTTTGATACGCGTCTGTTGTCGTTGATGGATCCCGTGCTGCCGGACGCCTTCGGTTACCTGATCATCAACAACGACGGCAAGGTGCTGTTCCACTCCGACGAAGTTCATCACCTGGGCGAGAACCTGTTCCAGGAATGTGATGATGACGACCATCTGCGTTCGGCCGTGATCGGACGCACGGACAAACCGCTGAACGTTCGTTATTCAGGTCAGGATCACCGCTTCTTCGTTACGACGCTCGAAGGCTTTCCCGAATGGTCGTTGGTGGTGTTCAGGAGTAAGCAACCGTTGCGCAGCGCGTTTCTCGAGTTGCTGACGTCGCTGACGGCGCTGTTTCTGATTCACATGGTCATCCTGATGATCGCGTTCACGCTTTTCTTCATTGTCTACTTGCGCGATCGAAGGAAAGCGTGGCTATGGCCGGAGAAGACGAAGATCGACAGATACGTTCAGTTGTCTTACGTCATGCTGCTGTTGTCGACCGTTTCACTGACCCTGACGATCGTCCTTCACGGCCAGTCGCTTGTTTGGGTCAGCGCGGCAATTGCGTGGTTTAGCGCGTTGGTGTTTTTCCTGAGCTTGAGATATGGCCCATGGTCTCGCGCGAAGTTCGCGGAGATCGCCTCGAAAACGGGTGACTGGGCGGCGCGCGTGTTTCTGAACCGGAAGCCGAAGCCAACTACGTCGCAGCCTGTAGTGGTTAATGAAACTGCGGCGGCGACGGACACGGGAGAAGTTCCACTCGAGCTGGAGCCATCAGGATTAAAACGTTACGACCGCATTTACGCGCTGAATATCATGCTGCTGGTCCTGTTGCTTTCGATCGTTCCGGCCGGCGCGTTTTTCAAATACGAATACGAAGCGCAGATCAAACTCTTCATCAAACACGCGCAGTTCTCGATGGCGACTGCGATTGCGCGTCGAGACGAAAGGATCCGCAGCCAGTACGCGAATGTCGCGGCCGCGCCACCGATTACGTGTGACGACGGCGCGCCCGCGTCGCACGGCCACGACGGCGCCGCGTTGCATAGTCATGAAACGAACATCCTGACACGTCGAATGAACGAGACGTGGGACGTTTACGACCAGTTCTTCTATGGAACCGTTCGCGACAAGCAACAAGCGCGGCAGGCACCTAATCAGACGCCGGCGTCAGAAGCGGAATTTCTGTCGAAGCTGAGCGTTCTGCTGCCGGCATCGAGTCAAACAGCCGTCGAACGCCGCGGATTGATGGCCAACTCCGCGGTGATGGGAGTTTGTAACTGGGATGCCTTAAACACCGACCGGCTGGTGCTGAATCTGAATGCGACCGATGGACGGCAGGTCTGGCCGTGGCGACGTTTGAGCACTGCTGTGCCGTTGCTGGGCATCTCGGTGCTGCCGGCGATCGCGCTGCTGTTGTGGTTCATTCCGCTGTTTCTGATGATTCACTTCATGGTCCGAAAGGTGTTTCTGCTCGACGTCCACAAACCGACGAGCTATTCGTTGAAGAAGTTCCTCTGCGACAAGATCGATCGCAATGTGTTCGTCGTGGTGAACGCGCCGTTCTTTAAAAAGGTGCGCTTCAAAGCGAGCACTCTGCATCTCCAGAGATTTTCCGACGTCGCCGCCGTCAAGGATTGGAACGGATCGTTCGATGACACGAAATGTGGCGACGTCGACGTGATTGCCTTCGATCAGTTTGAGTACCAGATGGACGACGCGCAGGTGAACCAGCGACGGCTGGCGCTCGTCGGCGACTTGTTGAAAAAGAAGAAGACGCTGTTGCTGTTTTCGACCGTCGAGCCGTCGGAGTACAGCTTTGAGAACGAGCAGACGAATGGCGATGACGAAGGGTCAGGTGAGTGGGCTGAAGTGCTGATCAGTAACTTCTTCACGGAGTACGCGGAAGACACGGACGACCGGTACGCGATAGACGCCACTGACAAGTCGAGCTTCAAGCAACAAGTGGAAGTCCAGCGCGCGCGCATCATGAGTGAACCGCTGCAGGGGCGGAAGGCTGAAGACGTCCAGGAACTGATCGACACGCTTTACGCTGAATGCGCCTTGCGTGTGCCGCTACAGGACGTTGGGCTGCACATACTCAAAACCAAAGACTTCCTCACGTTGACGCGGGAACATTTGCTCGGGCGCATCATCAGTCAGGCGCGGCCTTACTACAACTACCTCTGGCGTTCCTGTTCAGGGGGGCAGCAGCAAACGCTTTGTCACCTGGCGCAGGACGGACGACTTAGTCACCGCGACCCGGACATTCAATCACTGCTGAAACGCGAACTGATCGTGAGAGAGGAAGGGCTGCACGTTTTCAACGAAAGCTTCAGCAAATTCGTGGTGGCGGCGGAACAGCGGTCCGACGTTGCCGAATACGATCAAAAAGCTCGCGAGGAGAGTTTGTGGCAGACACTCAAAGTTCCGATCCTCGCGGCCATGATCTTCGTCGCGGCGTTCCTCTTCTTTACACAACAGGACTTCTTCAGTTCTTCGCTCGCGGTCGTCACCGGTGTCACGGGATTGATCACCGCCGTTTTCAAATTGATGTCGGTGTTTCACACAGACGACGGCGCGCGTGCCGCGAAGTAGTAGAAACTAAATTTCACGAATTTGAATGAACTTTAGATTTTCAGCCTGCGAAAAATTCGCGCGCCGATCGTTGCGAAAAAGTTAACCTGCACAACCTCACACGCTTAACGATCCACAGTCGTGGATCGCACAGGCTGGAATACCCATTGCCTCTACGCATACACGACCCTATTCGTCTACAAAGTTTTGCACGTTAGTACAAGACTTCATCTGCGTTCTCCGGGCCGTCAACGTTCCCTAAACCGAGAATTATCAACGACCTGAAACAACGTCGTTTCCGGCGACGTGTGCTCGTCGTTTTACCAAGGAGAATGCTTATGTTCCAAGCCACAAGAATACTGATGCTGGTGGCGCTGCTCGTTTGTCTGTGTACGTCCGTCCTGGCCCAAACGTCGGGCTCGATCGCCGGCGAGGTCAAGGACGAAAAAGACGCAGTGATAACCGGCGCGACAGTGACAGTGCGCCACACGTCAACCAACGAGTCGCGTACTACGCAAACGAATGCCGACGGCCGCTACCAGTTTGCGAGTCTCGCCGTCGGTGCTTACGAGCTAACAGTTGAAAGTAGCGGTTTCTCGAAGTACCTGCAGTCAGGGATCACCCTCGCGTTGAATCAGAACGCCGTGGTCAACGTGACGATGAAACCGGGCGCCGTGCAGGAAACCGTAAACATCGTCGAGAACGCGTCGATACTCAACACTTCAACGGCTGAAGTCGGCACGCGTTTCGACGAGAAGCGACTTTCCGAACTACCGCTCGCGACCACCCGCAGCGTCTACAACATCGCGCTGGGCGCGCCGGGTGTCAGCCAGTTGAACTCCGGACAGAGCGTGTTTGCCGGCGGCACAAATTTCTCATCGAACGGCGGACGCGTCCGTTCCAACAACTTCATGATCGACGGTCAGGACAACAACAACTTCGGTGTTGCCGGATCGACGATTCCTTTGAACAACCCTGATGCGATTCAGGAAGTGCGATTGGTGACAAACCAGTTCAGCGCCGAATACGGCCGCAATTCGAGTGCTGTTTTCAACGCCATCATGCGCAGTGGTTCGAACCAGTATCACGGTTCCGCGTTCTGGTTTCACAACGACAACGCGCTGAACGCGTGCAGCAACGTGCAGAAGGCCGGCGCGAATGGTTTCTGCAATCCGAACGCGACCGATCCTTCTCGTCGCAAGGCGCCGTTCCGGATCGAGAACCAGCTCGGCGGAACGATCGGTGGTCCATTGAACCTGCCGCGCTTCGGCGAAGGTGGACCAGGTTGGATTAGCGGTAGGGATCGGACGTTCTTCTTCTTCTCCGTGCAACGTTGGTGGGACCGCCAGCTCGGCGTCGGACAGACGCTAAACGGCGCGCCGACAACCGCAGGAAAAGCGATACTCGAGCAAGCAGCCGGCGATTTGCCGCAGGTCCGAGCGCTGCTCGACTTCCTGCCCGCTGCAAGCACGCCGTTGAATCAGACTGTTCGTTTTCAACGCAATGGGCAGACGTTTATCGTGCCAGTGGGTTCGCTGACGGGTTCACAGGCTTCGACATATGACGACTGGCAGGTGTCGATTCGTCTCGATCATCGCTTCAGCGACAAGCACAGTCTTAACGGCCGCTACCTGTATCAGGACTCAGGCGCGTTCGGCAGTATTCCTGGCGTCGCCGCATCGCAGATCACGCCGCCGGGATTCTCGTCGATCGTTCCCGCGCGCACGCAGGGTGTGAACCTGCAGTTCATGAGCGTGCTCAGTCCGCGGTGGATCAACGAAGTGAGGGGCGCGTTTCTGCGTAGCGCGAGCGCGACTAACGCCCTCGATCCGCGTTCAACGCTGATTCCTTCTATCGAAGTGGTCGAACTTGGGTTGAGCGGCTTCAACGCTGGTCCAACCCGCACTGCGA
>JAICGQ010000109.1 GCA_025923035.1 Pyrinomonadaceae bacterium
ATCGTCGCGCAAAACGGAGCGCACCAGCCGAACGCTTCGCAGCGTTCATATCACCAGGCACGCCGCGTGCTCGACGACGCTATCGAAGCGCATGGCGGACTCGAAGCGCTGCGCGGGATCAAAGACTTCACGCTGAAAGAGAAAGGTAAGATCCACGCGCGCTACCAGAGCCCGTCAGCCGAACCACCGTTCGTCACGGGCACTTCCGAAGAAACTCTCATCGTCGACATCGAGCGCGGATTCGTCTACGACGATCTGAAGACCGCCAACTCGGGTTTTAACAATTGGGCCAGGACCATAATCAAAGGTAATGAAGGTCAGAACTACGACATGTGGTCCAGGACAGTCACGCCGATCGCCAATCCATCAGTCAACAACTTCCGAGGACAGATGCGCCGTCTCCCACCATTCGTCTTACTCGAAGCTCTGGACCGCGCCCAAACTCTTCGCTGGCTCGGTGAAGACGAAATCGGCGGCCGCAAGCAGAAAGTGATCAGCGTCATCCGTCCTGACAATCAACAACTCTCACTCAGCTTCGACGCCCAAACCAACCTTCTTACCCGTTACGGCTACCTTTACGCCGATCCGGTAACCGGCGACTCCGAGATCGCGCAGAGTTATTCAGGTTATCGCACGGTCGGCAAGTTGAAACTCCCAGGCAGCCGCGTGCTTTACAACTCCGGCGGCATTATTCAGGAAGCCGACTACACCGCGATAGAAATCAACACCAAGCCGCCGGAAAGCGTATTCGAAGGGCCAAAAGACTTTGAGAAACTCGCCGCCGGACCGGCCAACCCACCGCCACCAGCCGTCAGCAAAGTCGCGGAAGACGTTTACATCCTGAACGGACTCGCGGGCGGAACGCACAACGTAATGTTCATCGCCTTCAACGATCACATTCTGGTGCTCGAAGCTCCGGAACAGATTCTCTACAACAGCAACTCGGTCCAGGCGCTCACGAAGATCAAAGAGACTGTACCGGGCAAACCGATCAAGTACCTCGTTCTGACGCATCATCACTCGGATCACGCCGGGGGTTTTCGCGAGTACGTCGCAGAGGGCGCCACGATCGTCACCACTGCGAACACGAAGACGTTCCTCGATAAAGCAGTAACCGATTCGTCCCTGCTGCCCAAGTCGTCGAACCGAAACAAGTTGACGGTCGAAACGATCCAAAACAAGAAGCGTGTCTTTCAGGACGACAAACACGTCGTCGAGATCTACGACATCGGACCAAACCCGCACGCAAACGAGATCCTGGTCGCGTACCTGCCGAAAGAGAAGATTTTGTTCCAGGCTGATCTCCTGAACGCAGCGCCGAACGGCACGATTCCGATTGCGCAGGATGCGACGATCAGTTTTAGCGAGCGACTACAGCAGTTGGGATTGCAAGTCGAGAAGATTTACGGCGTGCATGGCCGCGCCGTGACACCAGAAGAGTTGCGCACGTCCATCGAGAAGCGACGCGCTTCCGATCTGAAGTAACCAGCGCGGCTCAGTTTCCAAAAGCGTTAGCCAGTAACGCCGCAGAGAAAGCCACGACGAGCATCAACGCAAAGGCGCCGGCAAGCGCGCGTCCCCAGCGTAGCGCGCCGTGGTTTTTCTCTGCGTCGTCGTTGCCCGGCAGCGGATCGTTCAACCAAACCATGTGCGTGTACGACTGCATCTCGTCGAGTCGTGAATGGACCGGCACGTGGAAACGATTATGAAAGGGGTTCCGAAAAGGGTTTTGAATCTGGGTCGGCTTCATGGTCGCTTACTCCTCGCTCACTCTGGCACTGAAGGACTCAGCACCGGGGTTGAACGGCGACGGAGCAATGTCTATGCCGATGGAAAATCCGCCGAATTCCTCACACAAAACTGGGATGAAATAACTTTTTGCGTTACATGGTGCACGAAGTGGAACATTCTCGCGTTTATGTATAGACGGTCGAAACACGACCTTTTCAGTATTGCAGTTCGATGATTGAGACATTGCAGAAATGTGTTGACAGCCGAATTTTCCGGGAGTATGCTCCGCGGCCTCTACACAGCCGTTAGCGAAAGCTGCCGGATCTAAGCAGTAAATTATCCCTGTTAGTACGTAATCTTGAGACGACCTCGGGTCTGAGGTATTGAAACGAGCATGGAAAACGTGCGTTCGTTCAGGCGGTCGCTTCTTCTTTCGGCAAGTGCTGTGGCGATAGTGCTGCTTTTCAGCGCGTGTCCGAAAGTGAAGATACCGAAAAAAATTCCGGGCACTTCCGGAGAGAGCAAACTCGACGTGAAGGTCCACGTTTCCCCCGCGGCCAACAACAATAATCCGGTCGCCGTGGACCTCGTGCTCGTTTCAGACAAGAAACTGCTCAAGGAATTGATGGCCTTGTCAGCCAGCGAATGGTTTGAAAAGCGACACCAGTTCGCGCTCGATTATCCGAAGGAAACTGGACTCAGCGCGGGGCGTTGGGAATGGGTGCCGGGCCAGCAGGTGAAGCTCGATCGAGTGACGGTGAAATACCAAGTCGTCGGCGGCGTTGTATTCGCAAACTACTTCAACGCCGGCGCCCATCGCGCACCTGTAGATCCACGCAAGCCAATCCTGATCACGCTCGGCGACGAAGACCTTTGCGTGCAATCGCTTAAAGAACCGGCGAAACCCTGCGCGCCGTCCAAGGGGACAAAGTGAGTTGAGGACTCTATGAACGCATACGAGATACCCGACGCAATTCAATGGCACGAGGGACTGCTGTTGACTCCGCAGCACTTCCAGCAGCTCTCGTCGCGTCACGAAGCGTTGGTCCAATATGGAACATCGCTGCTCGCACCGTTTTGCTGGGGAGTCAGACGTTTCAACTACGACCGCGTCAGCCTGACGACAGGAAAATTCCGCATCCAGCAACTCGAAGCCGTGCTCCCGGACGGACTCATCGTCGTTCATGGTCTGCCTGACGGAGCACACGACGATCCCCTCGAGATCGATCTCGGCAAGCGCACTGACAACATCGGCGACAACGGATTACTGATCCACATCTGTGTCGCGCACCACAACGTAAGTTTTAACGGTGAAACTTCGCGGTTCAAATCATTCAGCTCGGATCCCATTGCAGACCAGATATCCGACGCCAAACCACTCTCGATTCAACGCCTGAGACCACATCTGAAGCTGCATGCCGGAAAACGACTGCCGAACGACTGCACCGGTTTCCCGATCGCTCGGGTGCTGCATCGCGCCTCTTCTTTCGCACTCGACGAGAAGTTCATTCCGCCGGTGCTCGCCGTTCCCAACAACGCGAACGATAACGACGCGTCAGCCGCAATGCCCCATCGTCTCGGCGACCTGTGTTCGGACCTGGCGCTGCGCGTTCGCAAGCGCGCGATGTACCTGGCGGACGAAGCGCGGAGTCCGCGTCCAGGCAGCCGTTTCGCCAAGGATTCGACCGCCCGCAGCGTGATGCTCAGTTTGGCAGGCTCACTGCCGATGTTCGAAGCAGTGCTGCAAACCGGTTGCGCGCATCCGTTTCAAGTGTACGTCGCGTTGTGTGGTCTCGCCGGACAGATTGCGACCCTCGGCACAGAGATGGTCCCGCCTGCTTTCGACCCTTACAACCACAACGATCTGTACAAGACATTTCGCCCCGTGATGGAGTTTATCGATCGCGCAATGGACCACGGCGTCCCGGTCGCTTACAAGTCGTATCTATTCAAGTTTCACCAGGGCACCTACGAGCTTCGCTTCGACAGCTCGTGGATGAAGAAAAAGCTCGCCATCGGCATCAAAGGCGAGCGCGGGATGACGGAAGCCGAAGTGGTCCACTGGGGTGAGAACTGTCTCATCGGATCGCAGAGCAGAATGGAAGTGCTCAAAACCAGGCGAATCAGAGGCGTCGCTCGAAAACACACTGAACGAGTCGGCGACGTCGTCACCCCGGAAGGTGTGGCGCTGTTTTCATTGACCGCTGACGACAATTTTGTCGAAGCAGAAAAACTTTTGCAGATCGTCAATTTCGAAGGACGACGACAGCCTTCTGAAATTGTCTTGTACGTAATGGATAACTAGCTCGAATTCCCGGCGGCACACCTTGCGCCGAACCTCAGGAATCCGAGTTAGCCCACACTGAGCAAGCGGATGTTTGATGACGGCTGCGACTGCGTTCGCGGCACAGGGTAGATCTGTCTTTTAAAACAGGCATGAACTCGATGACCGTTAACCAAACAAATGAATCGTTTCTACTCGGGCAGTTTCGCGAGTTCTACACCGAGGTCATTCGACTCAAGGAATTGATCCGGGAAAGCGGTGGAATGTCGCCCGAGGCCGCGGCCATAGCAGAGACACGGGCAGACGTGACGGCTGAAGCGATCGATCTCGTCGGGACCGGACCATTGCCGAAGATCGACCTCGCAATGCTTGACACGCTGTCCGGCAGCGAACAGATCACGGCGCTTGCAGTGCGCGGCGACGTCGAGACTCCGGTCGAAGAGTCTGCCGAGCAATCGCGACTCACGCTGGCCGTGCGACAGAGTCTGATGCTCGTGTTTCGACGCAACGCAATTCAGATCCTGCGCGCCGCCGGCAAACCGACCGACAACTACTTCGAAGCGCAATACGTCATGGCCGCGTTCGCCGACGACGTTTTCATTAACCTGGATTGGGAAGGAAAAAGCGCGTGGACGTCGAACCTGCTGGAGGGCGCACTTTTTCACTCGCATGTCGCGGGTGAAAGGTTCTTCGAGAAGCTGGACCGGCTGCTGCGCGAACGCGATCCCGCCGACAAGAGTCTCGCCGCCGTCTATCTCAACGCACTGTCACTTGGTTTTAGAGGCAAGTATTCGGGAGTTAACGATCACGGGAAGTTGCGCCGTTATCGAAACGAGTTGTTTGCCTTCATCTTTCGTCAACCTGCGGATCTCGTTAACGAAGGGAAGATCGCCTTCCCTGAGAGTTACGTTCACAGCCTGAGACAAGAGAAAAGCAGGAAGATGATGAATCCGCGGGTGTGGCTGGCGGTGCTGGGCGTTGTGCTCTTCGCCTACGTCGCGGTGTCGCACGGACTCTGGATGAAGCTGACGTCGCGCATTGAACAAGCGAACAAACAGATCGTCGAGATCCAGCGACGTCTGGATTCGCTTCCACCACCTTTGAACTGAACGTTTGCCGGACTAACGATGTCGTCCTTTACCGTTTTATTGATACTGATCGCGATCTTCCTGCTGCTGGTGGGCACCGCGATATTTCTTTATCTGGTGGTTAGAAGATCGCGGAAGATCGCGTTTGCTCCCGATCCTGCTGTGAAGCCGGACAAGGAGAAGAAAGACTCGGGCGTAGAGTTTCTTCAATACGCGTCTGACAGCGAACTGCGTGCTTCCTTCCGGCGCGCGTTGCGAATCCTCAAAACTTACGTCACGGGTCACGACTATCGCTATCGTGCACCGTGGTACCTCATCGCCGGCGAATCCAACTCCGGAAAGACATCGCTGCTTGAAAGTAACGGCCTGAACGAATCAGTAAACGAGCTGGTCGACGAGAGTGGCCGCAAACTGAATTGGTACTTCTTCGACGAAGGCGTGATTATCGACGTCGCCGGCGATTTCGTGTTGCGCGGCGATGGCACCGCGAACCATCGCGGCTGGAACACAATTCTGCGTCTCTTGCAGAAGCACCGGCCGCAACGCCCGCTCGACGGACTCGTACTCACCATTCCCGCCGGCAGCCTCGCCGGCCCCGGAGAGTTGGACCATCAGCGGCGTTTCGAGCTCGAAGAAAGAGCGACGTGTCTCTACAAGAAACTCTGGCAGGCGCAAAAGATCCTGGGAATGCGTTTGCCGATCTATGTCGTCGTGACGAAGTGCGACGAGATCACCGGCTTCTCCAGTTTCTGTAGACAACTTCCCGAACGACTTCATTCCCAGATGTTTGGCTGGTCGAACCCGTCGACGCTCGACACAGGTTACAAGACT
Source organism: Pyrinomonadaceae bacterium (assembly GCA_025923035.1). Classification (GTDB taxonomy): domain Bacteria; phylum Acidobacteriota; class Blastocatellia; order Pyrinomonadales; family Pyrinomonadaceae; genus PSRF01. Next base: position 5,935 of record JAICGQ010000109.1, read on the forward strand.
GAGTTCGTCACGCAAGCGTTCGAGAGTCTGCACAAGCGTCTTTCGTGGCTTCAGTTTGAGATCTACGCGGAACGCGACGATATCGAACAGGCGGACGAGTTGTTCCTGCTGCCGCCGCAAATGCAGACGATGCGCGAGCCGCTGCGCGTTTACCTCGACACGCTGTTCAAGCAGAGCGCGTATCACGAGCCGTACCTCTTTCGCGGTGTTTACTTCTGCGGCGATGTGCCTGTCGAAACTGAAGCACTGCTGCAGATCGATCCGGTCGACGAGTGGCCCGATCAGGATGCAGAGCCGGAACTCTCCAGCAAGCCGATCGAGCGAAAACCCGTGTTCCTGTCAGATCTCTTCCGCGAGAAAATCTTTCGTGAAGCGGCATTGGCCCAACCGATCCGTCGCATCGCGCTTTCCCGGAACCGGATGGTCCTGGCGGCGCAGGTGTTGTCGATTCTGATCGTGCTGCTTGGTGGAAGCGGACTCGTCATCAGCCATGCGCGCCTGGCCAAACAGGAAGATGAACTCTATCGCTTCCTGCTGGAGGAAGAGGGCGATCTGCGAACGATCGAAACGTACTACGCGGACCCGCGGCGAAAGAACCCTGACGCAACCACGCGTGAAGAACTGCTGAGCAGTAGAGGACAAATACTCGAGGGCGGTCAGACCAGGCTGATGTCCGGCATGGCCCACATGAACTCCCGCAAGTTTGCTTCCGTGTTCATTCCCACCTCGTGGTTCAGCGGCATCAACGAGCGTCTCGAACATTCCGTCGCGGCCGCATTCGAATACGTCATCTTTGAATCTCTGAGACTCGATCTGCAACGTCGCGGAAGAGATCTGCTGACGGCGCATCCGAGTCATGCGTCCGAAATGGTGGCGCAAGCGGCGCTGAATGAACCCGATCCGGCGATGGCGGGCGACGACAACAACGGGGACAACAACGCTCGTTCGCAATCACATCTCGATCCGAGTTTTCAGTTGAGTACTTACGTGGAAGAGCTCGGCGAGTATCGCGTCAACCTCGAACGTTACAACCGCCTCATCGGCAAAGATCCTGATTCACTTCTGACCTTGCGCCAGCTTGTGAATTACCTGGACCACCAGCAGCTTCCCGACAACTTCGACAAATCCAATTCGCTGTATGAGAAGGCTATGATAATGGCGTGGGGACGGCCCATCGACTCCGGGCGTTACTACAAAGAAAGTGCGAATCGCGTGGGCGATCTGATCGAAGACTTCTACGCCGCGTCGTTCAATCAGAAAGGTGTCACCTACGATCATCTCAACGACATCTCCGACACCGAGGCGATACTGAACCGTCCCGACTTCACGTGGTTATCGACCTACGTGTTCGATCCACACTCGCCCTTCCACGGTATGACCCTCGCAACCGGCCTCGGCGAACTCCGGAAAGCGCTTCAGGATCTCCGACGCGAAGAGTTTATGGCCCGCGAACCGTCGGACTACGCGGCAGAACTGCCCGAGGAACAACCGCGTTACCAGCATCTCGTCCGGCGCGTGATGGTTTGGGACCAGGCGGCGTTGAACCAGGCGCTCGGTCTGTACGATCAGTATGAAGACTTCGTCGCGACGAAGACTTACGAACGCGCCGAATATCTCGACAACTCAGTCAAACAGGCTGCTCGCTCGCGATTGAAAACGCGCATGAGCCGGCTGTTTCGCCAGGCGCGCAAGTATCTATCACTCGCGCCCGCCACCGAAGGATCTGCGCTGCGTGCGAGTCTCGTAACAGAGATCAAGAACCTTCAGGAAGCACAAGCGACTCTCGGGCGCGTGTTACAGGTGGCCGCGACACTCGGCATCGAAGGTGAGTTGCGAAGCACGTTGTCGAGCCAGATCAGCTACCTGATGCGAGGCATTCATCGTGAGTTTGTTTCGCAACAGTTCTACTCGATGAAGCACCGCGATTTTTCGTGGTGGACCGGCGCTCAGCCTGTTTCGTATATCGCTTACGATCTCGCCAGTCTCGAAGACCTGAACACTTATCTCGCGCTGCAACGAAAGAACATCGCCTTCATCGCACGCGATCTGGCTGTGCCGGTGCTGACGTTCTCCGCGTCACAAAACATTTACGTGGAAACGACCTCGGCATTTGATTGGAACGAGATTCTCGCGGACCTAGACGCGTTTGATAACAAACTACCCGGAAACCCGATCGCCTCACTCGAAAATTTCATCGCCGCGGATATGGACAAGGCCACTGTCGACGGCTGCTCCGGTACGATTCGCCTGCCGAGTGACACGTCGCGCGATTACTTTCTGCGCATTCGCAACACGCTGCGGTTCCAGTTCTATCGACGCTGCGCCGAACTCGCACGCATCAAGTCAGTCAACGACATGCTCACCGCGCTCGGTAACTATCGCGAGCTTGAAGAAGCGTTCAACAAGAGTCTCTCGGGTGGCTTTCCCTTCACCGATCTCGGCACGCGTCCCGACTACCCGGATCTCGATCCGTGGGAGTTTTTGAAGTTCTTCAAGCTGTTCGATGCGAAGGAAAAAGCAGCGCGCGAAGCGCTCGTGCGCAGCGCAGACTTCGGCGCCGCGCCTCAACAAGCCACGCAGTTTCTCGATCAAGTTGGGCGGGTGCGTGAGTTCTTTGCTCCGTTCCTCGAGAAGAAACAGGGACCGATGTTCGATTTCCGCGTGCAGTTTCGCGTCAACCGCGAACACGAGATGGGCGCGAATCAAATCATTGATTGGAAGTTTGAAGTCGGAAAGAAGAAGTTTGCTTATCTCAGCGACGATTTAGAAGGGCGTTGGGTGTTTGGCGATCCGGTGCGACTGACGTTGCGTTGGGCCAACAACTCTCCGGTCGTTCCCGTGACCGGCGCCACACCCGCGCCCGTAAAAGCCAAAGATCGAGTCGCCGTTTTCGAATACAACGATCACTGGTCGCTCTTCACGTTCCTGCTGCGGCACGGCTCGATGCTGAAGCGGGCGGGGACGATAGCGGAGTGCGACCAGGGCTTCGACTCCGATCCCTACACGCTCAAGTTCACAGTGAGGACGGACCCGGATCCCGCGGGAGAACCGGCACAACGCGTGGAACTCAAGTCCGCAAATGCAGAAGTGTTTATGCGGATGAGTTTGGTGACCGCCAACAAGCAGGAGCCGTTGATGATTCCCTGCTTCCCGAAGAAGGCTCCGCCCGTCCCAACATTACCGGCGGTATTCGAAACAGGAACAAATAGAAATGAATGACACGCATGTTTTGTCACTGAACGACGTCGAGGAGTTACTGCAGCCGATTCCGGGCGACAACCCCGCCGGCGAGTCGCTGCGCTACCAGGGAACTTACGATCGCATCGCCGACGCGCGACGCGAAGACGATCCGACGCTCAGTCAGGGCATTTACAAGTCAACCTTGAAACGCGCCGACTGGCCCACCACCGAGGCGATCTGCATCGAAGCGTTAACCAAACGCAGCAAAGATCTACAGATCGCAAGTTGGCTGCTGGAATCGTGGCTGTATCTGTATGGGTTCGCCGGTGTGACTAATGGCGTGAGGCTGCTTTCGGGTCTGTGCGAAAGGTTTTGGGACGGACTTTATCCAAGCCTGGAAGATGGCGACGTCGATGGCCGCATCGCGCCGTTCGATTGGATCGAACAAAAGCTGTCGCTCAAGTTGAAGCAGATTCCGCTGACGATCCCGGATGAAGCGACGAACGAGAGTTATTCCTACGTCGACTGGGAAAGCGCCTGCCACTTCGAAAACCTGGCGATGAAAGATCCGCGCGCGTTGCAGGAAGCGCTCGCGAAAATCAATCCGACTGTCGCCACTTTCCGCGCCGCCCTCGCTGCGACCGATCGTTCGTCGTACCTCTACATGGTCGAAGATCTGAACGATGCGATCGAAGCCTGCGCTGCGGTCGAACAGATTCTCGACGAGAAGTGCGGCAAGGAAGCGCCGTCTTTGCGCCAGTTCAAAGAAGCTCTGTGCGCAATTCATCAACTGATTTCGCAGGAGTTGCACACGCGCGTCGAAGAGCTCGAGCCGTCTCCCGGCGAAACACAGATTCCCAACGAAACTGGTGAACCGGAGTTTGAACTCTGGTCTGCCGGGCCAATACGCAATCGTGCCGATGCTTATCGCCGGTTGTCGGAAGCAGCGGACTATCTGCTTCGCACCGAACCTCACAGTCCCACACCTTATTTGGTGAACCGAGCCGTCGAGTGGGGAACCATGAGCCTGCCCGAACTGCTGCAACAGATCGTGCGCAATGAAGGCGAGTTGGACGAGATCGACAGGTTGCTACGGCTGACCGGAAAGAGGTGGCCCACATGAGTTAGTGGAACAAAACACATGGCTCGCGAGGAACTTACGCTTGGAGCTTTGTACTTTGAGCTTTGTACTTTGAGCTTTGTACTTTGAGCTTTGTACTTAGGTTGATTCAAGAACGCTCTAACAAAGAACAAAGAACAAAGAACCAAGCACCAAGCGCCAAGCACCAAGCACTAAGAAAAACACCATGGGTCTTTGCGAGCACTTTTCTCGCGTAATCATATAACCAGTTCTCTCAACCAAGCACTCTCAACCACAAAGGAGTAAAGTCGATGCCAGAAAGCACACAACACAAACTGGATCGGATACGTCCTCCGCGGGTGCAGATCACCTACGATGTGGAGACTCGGGGTTCATTCGTCAAGATGGAACTCCCCTTCGTCGTCGGGATCCTGGCCGACCTATCCGGAAACGTTGACGATCCCCAAAAACCACGCCCCACTCTGCGTGATCGCAAATACGTAGAGATCGACCGCGACAACTTCAACGACATCATGAAAAACATTGGGCCGAAGGTCGATGTCGCCGGCAATGAGATCGCGTTCAACGAGATTAACGACTTCAGTCCGATCAAAGTCCTGAAACAGCTTCCTGCCAACACGGAATTCAAGCAGCGCACTCACCTGTCGGACATGATGACGAAGCTCGACGGCAACGTGAAGCTGCAAAAGAACCTGGTCGCAAAACTTATGAACCCCGACGAGCGCACCAAGTTGAAGACGGCGATGACCGACATCAAGAACCTGGTGGCGCCGGCCGCATCTGATGACGCAACCAAGCCGCGCGAGATTCAAGGCGAAGTCGAAGGCGAAGGCGATGGAGGTAAAAAGTGATGAGCGCAATAGCCCCCGAAACCCCACTGCAACAGAAGCTGGGTCTGTTTCACAAAGAACTTGACTCAAAGGTGGTCCGCGATCCGTCGCAGGCCGAACAAGTCGCCAACGCTGTCCTGGAGCTGATTGACGCGATCGATAACAAAAAGATCGAGCTTGGCGATGACCCGGATCAGGTTGATCTGGTTGGTCTAATCAACAAGCGCATCGCGGAGCTTGATGAGGACGTGAACAAGGGCCTCAACGAAGCGATGCACAGTCAGGCATTCAGCACGCTCGAACGCTCGTGGCGCGGACTTCACTATCTCGTCAGTCGCGCTGAAACGGGGACCATGTTGAAGCTCCGTCTTTTGAACGCGAGAAAAGAGGAGATTCAAAAGGACCTCGAACGAGCGGTTGAGTTCGACCAGAGCGTGCAGTTCAAGAAGATTTACGAGGAAGAATACGGGACGTTCGGCGGCAGTCCGTACAGCGTGCTGGTTGCCGACTACGAGTTTGGCCGCAGCCCGCAGGACATCAAGTGGCTCGAGAAAATGTCGAACGTAGCAGCGGCCGCTCACGCGCCCTTCATCGCTGCCGCGGCTCCGGACATGTTCGACATGGACAGCTTCCAGGATCTCGGCAATCCTCGCGATCTCGCCAAGACCTTCGAAAGCACTGAACTCGTGCCGTGGCGATCGTTCCGCGACAGCGAAGACTCACGCTACGTCGCACTCTGCTTGCCACACTTCCTGCTTCGCTCGCCGTATGGCAAGGACCTGCGTCCGGACGAAAACGGCGACGATAAGAAAGAGAAGATCACCGGCCGCATTTCGGCGGATGACGTCGACTTCCAGGAAAACGTCGACGGTAACCCGGCGGACTACTGCTGGGGCAACGCTGCCTACGCGCTGACGGAACGCATCACCAACGCGTTCGCGCTCTACAAATGGACCGCGGCAATTCGCGGCGTCGAAGGTGGTGGACTCGTCGAAGGACTTCCGGCTGTCAACTTCAAGACTGACGAAGGCGACACGATTTTGAAGTGCCCGACCGAAGTTACGATCACCGATCGACGCGAGAAGGAACTGAACGACCTCGGCTTCATCTCGCTGGTCCATCGCAAGAACAGCGATAACGCGGCGTTCTTCGGCGGCCAGACGACGCAGAAGCCGAAAGTCTTTCAGGATCCGCAGGCAACAGCGAATGCGCGCCTGTCGAGTCAGCTTCCGTACGTCATGGCGGCGTCGAGATTCGCGCACTACATCAAGGCGATGATGCGCGACAAAGTCGGCAGCTTCATGACGAAGGAGAACGTGTCTGACTACTTGAATAAGTGGGTCGCTGATTACGTTCTGCTTGACGACCGCGCCTCGCAGAGTTCGAAGGCCTCGTACCCGCTGCGCGAAGCCCGTATCGACGTCGAAGACGTCGTCGGCAAGCCCGGTGTTTACAAGGCGGTCGTCTATCTGCGTCCGCACTTCCAGCTTGACGAGTTGACCGCTTCGATTCGTCTCGTCGCCGAACTGCCGCCACCAGCGGCCGCGTAACGCGCGCAACTGACTTTAGGAGGACATTATGGACGTATTGTTGATGAAGTTGGATCCGGAGATTCCGGGTACCAGCACAATGGACAAATTCGCGAAGCAGATCGAGCTCCTGTCGTTTAGTCATGGTGTGGCGATGCAGATTACGGGCGACGTCAGCAACACCGAGAGAACGTCAGGTAAGCCCAATCACCAGGACTTCACCGTCACCAAGTATCTCGATCAGTCATCTCCGAAACTCAACGAAGCTTGTTGCAAGGGCGACAACTTCAAGAGTGTCGAAGTGGTGGTTGGTCGTAACGACAAGGGCGCGGTGATTCCGCTGATCAAGTACACGTTGAAGAACGTCGTACTCTCGTCGATCTCCATCGGCGGCGGCGGCGGCGACAAACCGGTCGAGACCGTGACCATGAACTACAACCACATCACGTGGGACTTCCACACCCAGAAGGCCGAAGGTGCGGAACAGGGCCACGTCGATACCAAGTGGGACCTGGCCAAGAACGTCAACGCTTAGGCGAGACACGGGCGACACGGGGACGCGGGGACACGGGGACACGGAGACACGGAGACACGGGGACACGGAGAGACGGGGACACGGAGATGCGGAGATGCGGAGACACGGAGATGCGGATG
>JAICGQ010000110.1 GCA_025923035.1 Pyrinomonadaceae bacterium
CTTCGTGAAACTGTTTTACCGCAGTCGACATTCTGTTTGTTGCCAATTTCCAATTGCCGATTGCCGATTTTCAAGCCCGGCTCCGTAATGGCCAATTGGCAATCGGCAATCACCAATCGGCATTATTCTTAGGTTGCGGCAAGTTCTTCTTCGAGCAGCTGTCGCTCGTAGAGATCCGCATACGCGCCGTCGAGCGCGATTAGCTCCCGGTGAGTTCCCCGTTCAATGATGCGTCCTTCGTCGAGCACGCAGATGACGTCCGCGTCGCGCACCGTCGAGATGCGATGCGAGATGATCAAACTGGTGCGATCGCGCATCACGCCGCGAAGTTGGCCCAGGATCTTCTCTTCCGTGTACGTGTCAACCGACGAGAGCGCATCGTCGAGAATCAAAATGCGCGGTTCTCGCAGCACGGCACGCGCGATCGCGGTGCGTTGCTTCTGTCCGCCCGAAAGCGTGATGCCGCGCTCGCCGACCAGCGCTTCATAACGATCGGGAAACGCGGCGACGTCGCCGGACAGTCCCGCGATCTCAGCCGCCGACTGCACTTCCGCGATCTCCGCGTCTTCAACACCAAACGCAATGTTCTCTTTCACTGAATCGCTGAAGAGAAACGTCTCCTGCGGCACGTATCCGATGCTCGATCGCAACTGCGCCAGCGGATAGTTATGAATCTCAATACCGTCGATGAAAACGGTTCCCTCCGGCGAGTCGAGCAAACGCGGGATCAGGTTCGCGATCGTCGATTTTCCGCTTCCCGTCCGGCCCACAAAAGCAACGGTTTGGCCCGCTGGAATCTTCAAGTTGACGTCTTTCAGCACCGGCTCTTCGTTCGGGCGATAACGAAACGTGAGGTTGCGAAACTCGATCGCCCCCTTGATTGGCGGCTGTTCGACGACGGTTGATTCGTCGGCAATCAACGGCTTGATTCGCAGTATCGCGTTAAGTCGTTTCAAACTCGCCGTGCCGCGCTGGTAAAGATTCACGACGTATCCGAGCGCGATCAGCGGCCAGATCAAACGCGTCAGGTACAAGTTGAACATCGTAAACTCGCCGACGCTGATCTCGCCGCGCACAGCCAGCGGCACGCCCTGCCAGATGATCAGCACGTAACCGAAACCGATCAGAAAGGTCATCACCGGCCGCATCAACGCTTCGACGCGCACCAGCGCGAGGTTGCGCTCCGCGTACTGCCAGTTCAGCGAGTTGAACGCCGCCATCTCAGCGTCTTCCTGCGCGTATGCACGCACGACTCGCACGCCGGTGAAGTTTTCCTGCGCCCGCGCCATGATCTCGCCGAAAAACTCCTGGATCTTTTCGAAACGGCTGTGCACCTGCTGGCCGAAGAACTTCACCGTCAACGAAACGAGCGGCATCGTCACAAACAGCAACAACGTGAGCCACCAGTTGAGCATGACCATCAGCGGCAGCACGAGTATCACGACGAACACGGTTTGCAACGTGTACATGATCATCGGGCCGGCGAGTTGTCGCACGGCCGAGAGATCGTTTGTCGCGCGCGCCATCAGATCGCCCGTGCGGTGATCATGAAAGAACGACAGCGGCTGGCCCACGAGATGCTCGTAAAGCTCCTTGCGCATGTCGTACTCGACGTTTCGTGAGACGCCGATCAGGATTCGTCGTTGCAGGAACAGAAAAGTACCGCTGATGATGCTGGCGCCCAGCACTTTCGCGGCGGCGATGGTGAGTAGCGTCCACGAGACCTGTTGCCAGTTCGCGTCAATCGCTCGTCCGACGAATAGAGGTATGAAAAGCCCGGCAGCGGTGCTGGCGAAGATGCAAGCAATGCCTATCGCTAATTGGAGTTTGTAAGAACGGAAATACCGCGCAAATTTCTTTAAATCATCCACGACCGAGACAGACTAACACGAATTCGGACTAATCCGCGTCTGGGGTCAATCGCAGGTAAGTACTGACCGCGGTGGCGACGAGTCTGTCGTTGTGATCGAGCACTTCCGCTGAAACTACGATGACGCGACGTCCCGCGCGCACGACGCGCGCCGCTGACCTGGCGACGCCTTCCGTCAACGGACGCAGGTAGTGGATCGTGAGGTCGACTGTCGTCGTGCGTTCCTTTTCGGCCAGCAAGGGGATGATGGCAAACGCCATCGCCGAGTCGATCAGCGAGGCGATGGCGCCGCCGTGAACGACGCCGTGGTTTTGTTTGAGCTCCTCCCGAACCGGCAGCGTCATTACTGCAAGGCCCGGTTCCACTGATTCGACTTGCAGCCCAAGCAGCTTCGCAAAGGGAACGGAGGCGAGTGCGCGCTCGATCCGTTCCTTTTGCGCTTCCGTCAGTTGCGGCGCGGACGTCGTCACGACCGGTAAGACTCTCCGGGATTCGTCGGCTCCACGACCACCGCCGTACCGTAGCAGAGCACTTCCGTCACGCCTTGCGACAACTCAGTCGTATCGTAACGTGCGCCGATCACGGCGTTGGCGCCGATTTCAGTGGCGTGCTGAATCATGATGTCAAACGCATCGGCGCGTGTTTGTTCGCAGAGCGAGGTCCAGACGGTGATGTTGCCGCCGACGATCGTCTGTAAACCGGCGCCGATGGTGGCGAAGATGTTTCTCGATCGCACCACGATGCCGCGCACAACGCCGAGATTCTGCACGACGCGAAAGTTTGGTAACTCAAACGCCGTAGTCACCATCTGATGCGAAACCGAATAGCGCGGCGGACTGACAGCGTAAGGAGCGCGGGGTACGGGTTCAGTACTCATCGTTTTCGTCCTCGGGCGGAAGATTTTGATTTATACAAACTCGCTTCTTCTGACTTCTTCGATCTGGTTTTCGGAATATGCAGGTACGTTTGCAAATCGCAGCGCGCGTTCTTGTCAAACACAACGCCTTCCTGTTCCAGCATGCGCTGCTGCTTATCGTGCGGCAGCACGACGCGGCCGGTTGAACACTTGCCCTGCGCATTTAACACGCGGTGCCACGGCGTGCCGTCGGGCGAATTGTGCATAACGAAGCCGACCGTCCGCGGCGTATAACCTTCGCCGAGCAACTCCGCAATTTGGCCGTAAGTCATGACCCGGCCGGACGGAATGCGCCGCACGATTGAATAAACGCGCTCGCGGTACTTTGGGTTTTCTCGGTTACTCAAGGGTTCTCAATACGGCCCGCGCCGGAGCACCGTCGCCAAGGTGGCTGCGGAGCCGCATCGGCAGGCACATCAATTCGTATTTCCCGGCGGGAACGTTAGTTAAATTCAAACCTTCTACGATCACGACGCCTTTCGTGAGCAGCGCCAGGTGCGTTGGATGTCCTGGTGATTTGAACTTTTCAATCGAGAGATAATCGATGCCGACGAGTTTCGCGCCCCGTTCCGCAAGCCACGTCGCTGCTGCGGTGTTCAGGTGAGTGAAATCGCTGTGAAACTGCGGTTGCGGCTCGTTCCAAAAAGCCGAATTGCGGGTTTTGAAAAGCACCCGTTCGGTCCCGGCGGCGACGTTTGCGCTGACAAACGCTTCATCGATGACGAGGCAATCGCTCGGCGCTTCAATCACCACCGCTTCGCCAATCAGGGAATCAAGCGGCAGGGTTTCGATCTTCCCGGCGCCATCGATGAAATGCGCCGGGGCATCGACGTGCGTCCCGGTGTGCGCGCCGAAGTTCACGACCGAGACGTTCGCACTGTCGCCCTTGCTCAAACTGCGCCACTCGCCGATCTGTATTCCCGGATCGCCGGGGTAAGTCGGCAGTTCATTCGACAAAGCAACGGTTACGTCGTAATAAGTTGGCATCGGCCCATAGTATACTCGCAGGCAAATGATAACCAATCCGCAGTACCGTATTGCTGCTTCCACTTATCTGAATTCAGCGCCACTCATTTGGAGTTTTCTTCACGGAACGCAACGTGGAACAGTCGATTTTGTCGACGCCGTTCCCGCGCGTTGCGCGCAAATGCTGTCGCAAAACGACGTCGACGCCGCGCTCGTTCCGGTGATTGAGTACCAGCGCATTCCCGGCGGTGCTTTAGTTCCCGACGTTTGTGTCGGTTCGCAAAAAGAAGTGCTCAGCGTGGTGCTCGTTTCGAAGAACACACAACTGGAAAACATTCGCACCGTTGCTCTCGATGAATCGTCGCGTACGTCGGCGACGCTGGTGAAAATCATCTTCCGCGAGTTTCTGACGCGCGAGCCGGAGTGGACCACGCGATCGCCCAACCTCGACGAAATGCTCGATCGCAACGATGCGGCACTGATCATCGGCGATCCCGGTATGACGTTTCCACGGATTGGCCTGAAGGTTTGGGACATGGCGACGCTTTGGCGCAACTACACGGGGTTCGGGTTCGTTTTTGCTATGTGGATGGTGCGCGAACACGCTGGTGAGGTTGACTTTGCCGGCGCTCGCGACGAAGGAGTTACACGGGTTGAGGAAATAGTTGATGCTTATAGAGACAAGATTCCGCAGATGGATTTATACAAGTACCTGACGCAGAACATCGTCTACCGCATCGATGAGTCGATGCAGCACGGCCTCCAACTCTATTTCGAACTGGCCCACAAGCATGGCTTGATTGAACGAGTAAAGCCGTTGCGGTACATTTAATTGCGATGAGTATTCAACCGATTCTCGACCGGGTGCTCGCAGGCGAACGCATGTCTGTCGAAGAGTGCACAACGCTGCTGGAGTCGCACGATATCGCTCGCATGGGCGCCGCCGCTGACGAAATTCGCGCACGCCGCCACCCGAACAACGTCGTCACGTACATCATCGATCGAAACATCAACTACACGAACGTCTGTAACGTCGTCTGCACTTTTTGCGCGTTCTATCGTCGACCCGGCGCGCCCGACACTTACGTCCGCACGTTCGATGAGATCTGCCAGAAGATCGACGAAACGATCGCCCTCGGCGGCACCGGCGTGCTGATGCAGGGCGGACTTCATCCTGACTTCGGCATTGAATGGTACGAAGATCTCCTGCGCAACCTGCGCGCGAAGTATCCCGGCTTCCAGTTGCACTGCTTTTCACCGCCGGAGATACATAACCTTCACCTCATTTCGAAACTCGATTACGAAACGATCATGGCGCGTTTGAAAGCCGCGGGTCTTTACAGTCTTCCCGGCGGCGGCGCGGAGATTCTCGACGACGAAGTGCGCAAACGCGTTTCGACCAAATGCACGACCGACGAATGGCTCGACGTCATGCGCGCGGTCCATCACGTCGGACTCCGATCGACGGCGACGATGATGTTCGGCATCGGCGATCGCATCGAACACCGCGTGCGACACCTGCAGCGTATTCGCGATCTACAGGACGAAACCGGCGGCTTCACGGCCTTCATCCCGTGGACCTTCCAACGCGAAAACACAGCGCTCGGCCGCCGGATCAAAGACGAGCCGACCGGTATCGATTACCTGAAGATGCTCGCAGTTTCCCGACTCTTCCTCGACAACATCGAAAACTTTCAATCGTCGTGGTTGACGCAGGGATTACGTCTCGGACAGGTCGCGTTGCGCTTCGGCGCGAACGACATGGGATCGATCATGATCGAGGAGAATGTGGTGTCGGCAGCCGGCGCTCACAATCGCGCCGACGAAGAGATGCTGCAATTCCTGATTCGAGAGGCGGGGTTCATTCCCCAGCAGCGAGATATTTTGTACCAGCACGTTCATCGTGCTGATCTGCTTGCGTCTGTGTCGTGAAAAACTCACGCGTGAGCGCGTTGAACCTTTCCGGATGCTCCTGTTCCGGCATCACCCGGCAGAAGTCGAAAATGTGCAGCCGCGCAGTCTGATTCGACTCCATCAACTCCACCGCTTTCGAAAGTGGCGTGCTGACGTCCTGTTTACCCCACACCAGGACGATCGGTTGGTCCAGACGCGCAAACGACGCGCTCATGTCGCAATTGAGATAGCCTGACATAAACGCCGCGATCGCGTGTTGCGCTCCGGGTTGATGACTCGTGGCGTAAAGATGGGCAACGAGTCGATCGGTAACGCGTCGATAGTCATAGAACAGCGTGCGCCGCGCGTAGTCGCGAATGCTTCGTTCACTCGCCATCACGTTGTAGAACGACGTGCCGAGCACAGGCGATTGCAGCAGACCGTAGAATGCCGCGCCAGTCATACCCGGTCGTGTGTTCATCGTGTCGTATCCTGCGGGCGCGTTGAGGATCATCGCGTTGATGAGTTCCGGATGTTCGTCCGCAACGCGCACGGCGTACGAAGCACCGAGCGAACTCGCAACGACGTTGGCGCGTCCACCTGCCACCTCACGAATGAAATCGGAGATCAGTTCGACGTAGAGATCGGCCGAGTACGGTGCGGCCGGCGGTTTCGCAGAGAAACCAAAGCCGAGCAGATCGAACGCCAGGACGCGAAAGTCCTTCGCCAGCTCGTCGAAGTTCTTGCGCCACATGAAGCTCGACATGCCCGCGTCGATGCCGTGAATGAAGACGATCGGGAGGCCGGGATTGTTGACGCGCGCGCTCGCGCCGCCGGCTTCCTTGTAGAAGATCTCACCGTACTTCCAGGTAAACAGTTTTGCTTCGCCGCCGAGTGCGCTGTCGTCAGGTTCGAGCGCACGGCGCTGGATCGAGGCGTTGACGGCCGCGAGCGCCGCAACGCCTGCGCCACCCGCCAGCAACGTCTTCCACCAATTTCCTAACTTACCCATCCGCGTTTAGATCACAGCGAAGTCGTACTGTTCCTGGTGAATGGTCTCGTCGCTCGTGATATCGATTGGCCCGAGATAATCCTCGATCTCAACCATCACGTCGCGCTCGCTCGTCCGCAGCACTTTCGCGACCTCAGGATTGATGCGCAGCGTGACTTGCTTGTTGTCGCTGTCGCCATTCATTCCCTTCGCGAGCCGTCGCGCCTCTTCCAGCAGCTCGTAGCAGATCGTCTGCGGCGACTTCACCAACCCCGCGCCCTGGCAATACTGGCACGGCGAGCAAAGCGTTCGCTCCAGCGATTGCTTCACACGCTTGCGCGTCATGATCACGAGTCCGAAGTCGTTGAACGAAAGCACCTTCGTCGGCGACTTGTCGTTGCGCAACGCTTCCTGCAACGCCTGCATCACCTTCTGCCGGTTGCGACGTTCTTCCATGTCGATCAAGTCGAGCACGATGATGCCGCCGAGATCGCGCAGGCGAATCTGGCGCACGATCTCGTCGACCGCCTCCAGGTTCGTGCGCGTGATCGTGTCTTCCAAACGACCGCTGCCGCGACCAACAAATTTTCCGGTGTTGACGTCGATCGCCACCAGCGCTTCGGTTTGGTTGATGACGAGATAGCCGCCCGACTTCAGCCACACGCGCGGCTTGATTGCTTTATCGATCTCGGCCTGGACCCCGTACGCTTCGAGAATCGGCTGGTCCTTCGTGTAGAGCTTCACCCGTCGGACGAGCCGCGGCTGAATGCGATTCACAAACTCGACGATCGCCTGGTACTCCTCTTCGGAATCCACTCGTATAGATTCAAAATCATCTGACAACTGATCGCGCAGCAACCGTTGCACGAGATCGAGGTCGCGATGGACCAGCGCCGGCGCTTTCGACTTCTCCGCCGAGCCTCTGATGTCGAGCCACGTGCGTACGAGATACCTGACGTCTTCACGCAACTCTTTTTCATTGATGCCGACGCCCGCCGTGCGTACGATGAAACCGCCGGATGGTATGTCTTCTTCAGCGCGGATCGTTTGAATCAACTTGCGCAGGCGATGTCGCTCACTGTCTGACTCGATCTTTCGCGAAACGCCGACGTGTTCGACCGTCGGCATGTAGACCAAAAACCGGCCCGGCAGCGCGATGTGCGACGTGATGCGCGCGCCCTTCTTGGCAATCGGCTCCTTCGCGATCTGGACCAGTATTTCCTGGCCTTCGCTCAGGAGATCCGTAATTGCCGGTTGATAACGTTCGCGTCGCGACTGTCCGCGGTGTCCACGTTGCTCGCGCCGTGGTTCACGATCTCGATGATCGCGTTGGCGGCGTTCGGGCGGCGCCGCAACGACCTCTTCCTGAACCTCGACGATCTGCGCTTGCTCGACCTCGTCGTCCTGACCATCCGTTGGCGAAGCCTCGACCTCTGCCGGCGCAGAACCAGCTTTGTTCTTGCTGGGACGGCGGCGTCTGCGTCCGCCACGACGAGTCGCGAACTCGCCATGCGACGGACTGTCACTGACGCTCGCTTCCGAGTCGGCGTAAAGCTCCGTCTGCCCTTCTCCTTCTGCCGTGCTCGATCGCTTCTTGGAACTTTTCTTGCTCGATGTTTTCTTTTTCGAGGCGCTCTTGGTGGGTGCTGCCGACCGCGGCGTACGCTTCTTCGTCGCAGACTTGCGCGAGCGCTTCCCGGGTTGGGCCGCCGCTTCCACCGGTTGGTCCGCCCCTTCCTCTTCGTCGTCGCTGATACGTTCGAAGCCACCGCCGCTCAGCGGCTGCGTAGAAAAGTCATCGACGAAAGACGAAACGTGTGCCTCACGCGGGCGTTGTCCTTCACGGACCACCGGCTCGCTGTCGCTTTCGCCATCGTCGATGCGTTCAAACGACTCATCGCCGAATCCGCCCGAAAGCAGCGAACCGACTTCTGCTGAGCTGAAATCGTCTTCCATGTTGAACTCGACTGCGTGAATCTGATCGAAGATGCGTTCCTGGAGTCGCGCGTCTTTGAACATTTCCCCGTTGACGGCCGCCGTCTCTTCTTCGTCGACGATACGTTCGATCGAAGGATCGGCAGCGACAAACGGTGTGTCAGGGACTTCGAACTCCGGCGATTGCTGAGCTGATGAAGTGCCTTCGTCGGTGCGTTCCCAACGACCGCGACGCCGTCCACGACGACTGCGACGCCGTCCGCCGTCGGTGGCTTCCGGCTGTTCTTCCGTCAGCCCGGCTTCGCCCTGTTCGGCTTCGATTCGTTCCTGAGTTAATTCGATCTGTTGCTCGCGTTCGACTCGATTAAGTGCGACTTCCTGGGCCGCGGCGTGTTCGGGTTCCTGCGCGCCCTTCTTCGACTTGTCGATGACGATGCGTTCAAACTCTTCTTCCTCGTCGAAGAAGTCGGAAACGTAAAGGAACGCGTCGCGTTCGAGGCCGATGTCGACGAAAGCCGACTGCATGCCGGGTAGAACCCGCATCACGCGTCCTTTGTAAATATTGCCGACGATTCCCTGATGTTGTTCTCCACGTTCGATGTAGAACTCTGCGACCTTGTCGTCTTCAATGATCGCTATCTTCTTTTCGCGTCCGTTGACGCTCACGATTAGTTGTTTTGCCATTACCAGCCTTTTCTCAGAATTGTTGACGGGCAGAGCTTGCCTGCAAGCAGACGGCGCGAGCGCGCGCCGGCGAGGCGGCTCTGCACAGTTTCGGCGACACGAGTAACTGAGTCGCCACGAAATGAATGAAACGGAATCTGGCCGGGGAAGGAATAGTTCACAACCGGCCTGATGTGCGTAGTGATGTAGGTAGTTTTGGAACGGCGCGCCGACCGGCGCACAATTCCCGTCGTTGGCGGATCAATTACGTCCGCGGCACGACGGCAAGTTCTTTCTCTCAACAGAAAACCTGACTAGCCGCAGGGCGCTCGGGGCCGGAGATGAATCGCAGGGAGCACTGGCAGCGATTGAACAGTCCACTCGAGGTCGACTGGCTTGCTGCTGTCTGCTCTGAACCTGGTTAAATCTCGCGGAGCCGCTCGGGATTTTGAGGTCCTTCTACGCGCCTAGTTGAGCTTGGCCAAAGGCCAGGTCAGCGGCTGCAACCGAAGTTAATCTAAACCGTCTTACAGACGATCATAAAACCGGGCCTCGCCAGTTAAGCGCAACAGCACTTCAGCTTCCCTGCACTCTTCGAGTCTTATTTTGACCTAAGCACCTGAAAAAGCGGGCGGGGCTGCGGGGAGTATAGCAGAGGACGCAGATCCGCGAAACATCCGTGAAATCCGTGATCCATGGGTTCAGTGCTGGCTGCGGTACTGTTTGTATTTCGGAAGCTTCTCGACGAGGTAGTCGAAGCCCAGCCAAAAAGCCCAACTGTGATGGTAAAAGGCGACCGGGAAGACGACGGCGACGATGAACAGCAGCACCAGTACGTTCTCGTAATCGGCGCCAATCACCAGCAAACTGAAGAAGCAGAAAACGAGGATTACGAGCTCGGTTGTAACGACGTTTGCCAGGATCGCGCCCACGAAAAACCCGTCCTCGCGTTTGTAGAGCGACAGGCAAACGGGGCAATGATGACGGATATGGAACGGGCGCTCGACGATTGAGGTCTCGCCACACGCAGGACAACGCAGCTTAACGCAGCGTTTCAATACCCGAATTCCTTGTTCCTTGTTGAAATTCACAGGTCCCGATATTCTACGCCCACATGGGCCGATCCGAAAGGCTCGGATCACCCAGACACACATTCTTGACAATGCCGCACAACGACAAATGTCGCCAAGACCTAACCCTTGACAGACGTAAATGGGTTTAGTAAATGAATGGCGCGAGTCCTCGACTAACTCAAAAATTCAGGAACTATAAGGACCAGCGAACCATGTCTTGGCAACGAATCGTGCTTCCGTTCACCACTGAAATCAACCCCGATATGGTAGAGATCGGGAGACGAGCCTGGGAAGTTTACCGGCAGGGAAACCAGCCGGAGGGATTTGCAATGTTCCACGCGACGTCTGGCCCGGGAAAAGGTGATCATGAGGATCGTTGGATCGTTTATTTCTCGCCCACCGCGGCCGCCGCATGCAGTGAAGCTGTGTCAGACTACACCCTCGAACCGTGCGAGGTGCCATACCACAACGAACCAAACATCGCTTACGTCTTCGGCGATCCGAAAGTCATGGGCGAGCTTCGACGTTAGTGAAACGCTCTTTCCGGTTACCGCATTTCTAATTAGACAGAAGGCTCGACGTCTAAGGTCTGTCCAAACCTGATCGAGGTGGCAAAAAGTGCTTGTCTCACTCGGCGCCATCGGCTTTGGCCTTGTATTTGGATGGCTCCTCGGTCTATATGATTTCCCGCCGGAAAAACGGCCTGCGGCGATGGCTGCGTTAATCAGTGCTACCGTCGCGAGCGGCGGCGTAATGGCGTGGCTTGTTGGAGTCGCCGCAGCCGCGCCTTTTCCTATCGCCACACTCGTCGCTTTGTGGGTGCATACTCAATGGCGTACCGAACTTCGCAAACGCCATCCGAAGTCAAACGACAGTTGAAACTTTAAGGAGAAACTCATGCTTCAAGAAGCCGCTCAACCCGCCGCCGAAGTGGCCACAATGCTGCAAAAGATTGGTGCGGGCGCTTTCGGAGCAGTAGTCGGCTGGTATGTTTACTACATCAATCGATGGCGCAAGGACGATGTGCAGTTGAGTGACATCGTGACGCTGATCGGGGCGATCGGCGGCGCAGCAGTGCTCGCGCTCTTCCCCGAAAGGACCGATCTGTTTGGCGCGTATGGCATCGGACTCGCTACGGGTTTCTTCCTGTACTTCTTCATACTCGTGATCCTGGTGAACAAGGCGCCGGGTTTCAGCTCCGCCTGGTTCCTCGACGGTCGCGCGCCGAAGCTGACTGACACTGAAGTCACTACGGTTGGCCACGGCATGGAGCGTCGCGACCGCATCGAAAGCTAAGGGCGCACTTAGCAGTTCCTCATGAGGTTTTGAGAGATGCCGCAAGGTCCTGTTGAGCGGATTCAGGCTCTTCTTTTTGAAGTCCGCGTTAACCCGCACGCACTGCTTCTGGATCTGGTCCAACTGATTCCGGAGAGCATGCTGGAGTGGGCAACGCGCGTCGTGAAGTATGCGAGCGACGATCGCTTGCGAGCGTCCCTGATCGACGCGCTGGGAAAACGTCGTTCCGGCGAGACCACTGATCTTACTGAGGCCACGACTCCGGAAGGTGAAGAAGCGAGGGAATGGGTGGCGCAGCTCTCAGAAGATGAGCGTTACACCGTGTTCGCAGTACTGCTCTCCGCTGCTGAGCCCCGTATGGGCATGGTCGAAGCATCCGGAGACGCTCGATTCACTAAATCAGCGGACGGCGAGGAAGATGATGATGGATTTGAATCCGTGGGACCTGCGGCAAAAGAAGAAACGAAATCCGTTGAAGACGATTCAGGATTTGAGAGTGCCCCACCGGAGCGACCAGACGTCGTAAACCTCGGCTTCTCACAAAAACACGCCGCGGACACCAAACTCCAAAAACAGGAACCTCTCCAACGCGGACAGTCTTATTACTTCTGGCTTCGGATCGGAAAAGACGTGGACGAAGCCGCCATCGGCACGCCCTCGCCGATCGATCTGAAGAAGCTTCCGGAAGAAGCCGTGCTGACTGTCGCCGTGTTCGGGTTTGAAAACGAACTCGCGATCACGCCCGGGCACGATCTCGGTGAGCTGAAGATTCAGAAGGACGGCAAGGTCAAAGTACTGCGTCAGCCCGTCGCTGCAGATTCGATTTCGTTGTCGACCGCAGTGCCCGCTGACTATCTGAGCGATTACCTGCTGTTTCCGATTAGCGTGCCTGATCAGGAAGCAACCCACCGCCTGCGGTGCAATATCTACTGCGCGCAGGTGCTGGTCCAATCGTACGTTGTCTCGGCGAACGTTAAGAGCACGAGCGAACCGGTTGCGGAAGCTTGCACGCAGCGTCTCGACTACGTCCTTTCTCAGTCTCTTCGCGCCAGTCATCTCGCCGCCATGACAAAGGAGCCGCATCTCCTGAGTCTGATGGTGAACAACAACGGCGACGGTTCACACAGTTTTCGTTTCTTTGGCACTGATGGCTCCGACCGTTTTAAAGACGACGCTCGGATCGACGGCCAACAACTCGCCGGCTTCCTCAAACAAGCCCGCCGCGCGATGCACAAAGTCTCGTGGGGAAACGAAGAGGAATGGGACGAAACGAAAGGTCTCGCCTATCGCTATCAAACGAAGACTTTCGATCGAAAGAAACTCGCCAAGGATCTCGCGTATCTCGCTCGCGCCGGATGGCGTATTTACACGGGCTTCATCGGGCACTTGAACACCTCGGCCGCCGAACTCGAAACACTGATGGCCAATCCGGGTTTGCTCCAGATCGCGTTGAAGCTTTCCCCGCGCGCTGTCGTCCCCGCGGCAGTCATTTACGACTACGCGTGGATGCCGGACAACTTTGACTTCGAGAAGACCGAGTTTGACCTGTGTCCAACCTTTTCCGACGCCATCGACCAAGCACGCAACGGTGGACCAGCGCTCGAAGAATGCGATTGTTTCAAA
>JAICGQ010000111.1 GCA_025923035.1 Pyrinomonadaceae bacterium
TCACACACGGGCCAGGTGTTACGTCCTCTGCTCAACGGCCACGCCGCGCGCAACGGCAACGGCAAGAAGAGCCCGCCCACGACTTGACCGATCCTTCCGTTCTCAATTATTCTGCTTTTTGCTGAAATTGAAAACGATTTTCAATTTCGCGCTTTTTATTTTCGCTTTCATCACAGGAAAACTCAAATGCCGGAACCCCGGACGAAAAAGAGGCGGGCCCATAAGCGTCGTGGCCCACGATATTGGATCGTCGCCATCACCGCGATGGGCGCACTCGTCGCCTTCTGCCCGAACAAGAGTCATAACATCGTCCTCGGCAAGACACTTCTCGGCGACGAAGTAGTCGCCAGTGAACAGCAACGACAGATCCAGTTCGACATAGCCGCCGACACCCTCGAATCCGTCATCACCAAGTTTCAAACCACCGCAGACATTCAGGTCATCATTCCGAACGACGCTATGCGTTCACTCGCCTCCCCCGGCGTAACCGGACGCTATTCACCTGAACAAGCGCTGCGTGAGATCCTGCGCGGCACAGGAGTCAGTTATCGCTTCACGGACAAGAAGACCGTCATTCTCGAAATCCACGCAGAAGCAGGATCAGTTGAGATCCGTGATGATTCGCGGCCGGTGATTTCGTCTCCGAAGTTCACGCAACCGATGCTCGATACGCCGCAAACCGTAACCGTCATTTCAAAGGAGGTGATGGAAGAGCAAGGCGCAACGACGCTGCGCGACGTTTTGCGCAACGTTCCCGGTTTGACGATCACCGCGGGCGAAGGCGGCAATCCCGCCGGCGACAATCTGACGCTGCGAGGTTTCAGCGCACGAAACGATATCTTCATCGATGGCGTGCGCGATATCAGCCCACAGTCGCGCGATCCTTTCAACCTCGAGCAGGTTGAGGTTGTGAAAGGACCAGGCTCCGCTTACACGGGCCGTGGCTCGACCGGTGGGTCGATCAACCTGATCAATAAAACCCCAAGCATTCGTCGCACACTTGCCGGCACACTCGATCTCGGCACCGATCGCACTCGTCGTGCTGCCGCCGACGTCAATCTTCCGATTGGCGACAGCGTTGCGTTTCGTTTGAACCTGCTGGCCCATCACTCAGGCGTCGCGGGCCGCGACGTCGTGGAATTCGATCGCTGGGGAGTAGCGCCCTCGCTGACGTTCGGACTTGGTAAACCGACGCGTTTCACGATCAGTTATTACAAACTGAAGCAGGACAACATCTCCGACTACGGAATCCCCTGGGTACCCGTCACCAACAACGTGCTGGTCAACCATCGTGATCGTCCTGCACCAGTGCCACGCGACACGTTCTACGGACTCCGCGATCGTGACTTCGAAAGGCTGAATTCGGATCTTGTAACTCTGAAGTTTGAAAAAGACTTCAACGATGGATTGTCACTGCGCAACCAGTTTCGGTTCGCTAACTCGTCGCGCGACTCCATCGCCACGCCGCCGCGTTTCGCGAGTAACGACTCGACCGTCATCAATCGCGAAATGCGTTCGTGGAAAACCGAAGACAAGATCTGGGACAACCAGACTGACGTCATCGCGCACTTCTCCACGGGCAAGATCGAGCACGCACTCGTTAGCGGCATCAACTTGACGCGTGAAGGCAACACACGAATCACGCGCACTGCGCCGAACATGCAGACGACGTTGTTGAATCCCAATCCCGACGACGTTTACACAGGCACCATTACGACGAGTCCGATTGTCGGCGACGTCACCGCCAACTCGCAGGCGCTTTACCTCTTCGACACTGCCAAGCTCGGCAGCAAGTGGGAATTGAATGGCGGCTTGCGTTGGGATCGCTTCGACGCCGACGGCATCAGCACGACCGGCGCTCCGGTTTCACGCGTCGATCGCATGCTCAGCACGCGCGCGGGAGTTGTGTTCAAGCCCTTACCGCAGGGCGCGGTTTACGCTTCTTACGGAACGTCGCTGAATCCGTCGCTCGAAGGTTTGTCGTACAACACTGCGAACACCGTCATCGATCCGGAAAAGACGTACACACTCGAAGCCGGCAGCAAGTGGGACTTCTTTAGCGGCCGCGTCTTGTTGAGTGGCGCGATCTTTCGCGTCGAAAAAATGAACGCGCGAACGCCCGGCGTTGGGGCCAACGAGCCACCGCAAGTGTTGGAAGGAAAACAGCTCGTGGAAGGCGTCGAGTTGAGCATTGAGGGCAGCATAACGCCGGCCTGGCGAGTGCTCGCAGGTTACACGCACCTCGACAGCACGACAGTCGAATCAAGCAATCTCGCCGAGATCGGAAAAGAGATGGTCAACACTCCGCCGAACTCTTTCAACCTATGGTCCACTTACACGCTGCGCAACGGTTTTCACCTCGGTGGCGGCGCACGTTTTGTCGATCGACGTTTCGGCAACACCATCAATACGCGTTTCGTCGATGCCTACTGGACGTTTGACGTGATGGCTTCGTATCCGATTTCGGAGCACATAGACCTCAAGCTCAATCTGTACAACCTGGCTGACAAGCTCTATTTCGATCGCATAGGAGGCGGCCACATCGTTCCTGGACCAGGAAGAGCGGCGATGTTGAGCACCAGCTTCAGGTTCTAAAGCATGCTGCTTCAGGTTCCAGATGTATTGACGGCCGACCAGGTCGCAAGCTGCCGCAAAACGCTCGAAGCCGCCGAATGGGTCGACGGGCGCATCACTGCCGGCCATCAATCAGCGCGTGCCAAGAACAACCTGCAACTGCGTGAAGACGTCGACGAAGCGAAACAACTCGGCGACGCCATTCTCGTTGCACTCGAAAGCAATCCGTTGTTCATGTCCGCAGCGTTGCCGTTGAAAGTGTTTCCGCCGCTCTTCAATCGTTATCAGGACGGACAATCATTCGGAAACCACGTCGACAACGCGATTCGACAAGTCGCCGGCACGCCGCACCGTGTCAGGACCGATCTCTCAGCGACCCTGTTCTTCAGCAATCCTGACGAGTACGACGGTGGCGAACTGATTGTCGAAGACACATACGGCGTGCATTCGGTAAAACTGCCCGCGGGTCACCTGATTCTTTATCCGGCCAGCAGCGTGCATCACGTTCGTCCCGTAACGCGCGGCGTGCGGTTCGCCTCGTTCTTCTGGATCCAGAGCATGGTGCGCGACGACGGTGAACGGACACTGCTTTTCGATCTCGACGTCGCGATTCAGCGACTGATGAACGACGCTCCCGACCATCGCTCCGTCGTCGAACTGACTTCCCTCTATCACAATCTTCTACGCCGTTGGGCTGACACTTAGTCCTAAAGATCAAATGAAACGACTGCGGAAAATTATCTTTTGGTGCCATTTGCCGGTCGGCGTGATCGCCGGCATTGTCATACTGATCATGTGCGTGACGGGCGTGTTGCTGGCCTACGAGAAGCAGATCACTTCATGGGCTGACACGCGTGGTTATCGTTCAGCTCCGCCGGCTGCGGAGACGCAACAGCTTCCGGTCGAGACGCTGTTGGCGAAAGCTCGCGAAGGGCATGGGGCTAATCCAACCGCGATAACGTTGAAATCTGATCCCGCGGCGCCGGCTGAGATCGCGTTTGGTCGTGAAACGACGCTTTTCGTCAATCCCTATTCAGGACAAGTACTGGGCGAGGGCTCGCAGCGCGTGCGCAGTTTCTTCCGCACGGTTACTGACTGGCATCGTTGGCTCGGTGCGAAAGGCGAGAACCGCAACGTCGCTCGAGCGATCACCGGCGCGTGTAATCTCGGCTTTCTCTTTCTGGTGGTGAGTGGTTTCTATCTGTGGTGGCCCAGGAACTGGAACCTGAAAGCGTTGAGAAGCATCACCTGGTTTCGCGGTGGACTGCCCGGCAGGGCGCGCGACTTCAACTGGCACAACACGATCGGTTTCTGGTGCGCGCCGGCGCTATTCGTCATCGTGATATCGGCCGTGGTGATCTCGTACACGTGGGCCGGAAATCTCGTCTATCGCATCGTCGGCGAAGCGCCGCCGGCGCCACGCGCGAATCAACCGTCTCAACCGACATCATCCACCGATCTCCCAACGCAGCTTAATGGAGCGTGGTTAGTTGCCAAACAACAGGTGCCTGATTGGCGCAGCATTAGTATGCAACTACCAACTTCCGCATCCGCGCCACTCACTTTCAACATCGATAGCGGCACTGGCGGGCAGCCTCAAAAACGCGGACAGTTGGTGCTCGATCGCACTACCGGCGCGGTCACGAAATGGGAACCATTCTCGTCGTACACTCGCGGCCGGCAGCTCCGTTCGATACTTCGTTTCGCACACACAGGTGAGGTCGCGGGCATCGCAGGCCAGACGGTCGCCGGAATCGCTACACTCGGCGGCGCTGTGCTCGCTTTTACAGGATTGGCGCTCGCGTTCAGGCGCGGCTACGCCTGGCTTGGAAGACGCGCTGGAAAACGCGCTATACTCAGCCGCACTCCAATGGAAACACGGATTGAAACAAATCAATTGGCCGAGTAGCGCGCCTTGCCATCAATCTACGACGACGATTTGCGACCGCTGGATCTCGATGACGTAAAAACCTATCCGCTCGCTTCACGCACCAGCAAAGTCAAACTCAGCGACTTCGCGACGCCCATCTCAGACAACGCAGACGTGCGCACGTTCCTTTCGAGTTTGCCTGACGTACTCGCGGTCCAATCGCTGCGTCAACTCACCGCGCGCATTCATAACGCGCGCCAGTTGAAGAAGCCCATCATCTGGGGCATCGGCGGACACGTCATCAAGACAGGTCTCGCACCGTTGCTCATCGATTTGATGAACCGCGGTTTCGTTTCGGCGTTCGCGGCGAACGGATCCGTCCTGGTCCACGACGCAGAAATCGCGATGATCGGTTCGACTTCGGAAGACGTCGACGCCACGCTCTCGGAGGGCATCTTCGGCGGCGCGGAAGAAACCGGACAATTACTGAACACGGCAGCACTCGATGGCGCCCGAGATCAGATCGGACTTGGCGAAGCAGTCGGACGCGCGCTGACGTCACGCGGTCCAAAGCATCGCGCTTATTCACTTCTGTGCGCCGCGTACGGTTCGAAGATCCCATTCACCGCTCACGTCACGATCGGCGGCGACATCGCGCACTTCCATCCCAAAGCTGACGGCGCTTCGTTAGGCGCTACAACACACACTGACTTCCGGCTACTCGCGGCGCTGGTGAAAGAGATGGACGGCGGCGGTGTTTATCTAAACATCGGGTCGGCGGTCGTACTGCCTGAGGTGTTTTTGAAGTGCGTGACTCTCGTGCGAAACCTGGGCCATCCACTTTCCGACATCACGACTGCAAATTTCGACTTCATTCAATCGTACCGGCCATTAACGAACGTCGTGCGACGTCCAACTGAAAAAGGCGCCGGTCATGGATACTCGATCACGGGTCATCACGAATTGACCATTCCGCTGCTCGCCGCATTGCTGATCTGCAAATAAAAAAAGAGGCCGCGAAACCCGCGAACCTCCGAAATCTTGTCCCTTCGATTTTGCGCCGTCTTACGGCTTTTTCTTGCCCCCTCGGTCTTCCTTCGGCGGCTTCTGAGGAGGATTCGACGGTCTGCCGCCACCTCCCTTTCCGTCGATGATCTTCACGGGTTTCTTTTCCGGCTTTTTGTCCTGGCCTCTGCCCTGGGCAAACGCGCCGGTCGACACCAGTGCCGCCATCACGACCGCCGCCAATATTTGTCGTACAAACTTCGTCATTTCAACCGAGCCTCCTCATGCAATGCCCGCGCATGGGAGGGAGAAAGAGATGCGCCGATTCGGGAGGCTGCAAGACAGGTGCCAGAACATGTTAGGGCCCGGCGGGCGCTTTTTGCGCGAAAAGTTTAGCAGCAGTAACGAAAATCCGCACGGTTTCGAGTTACCCCGCACCTTATCGTGCAAGCCCGAACCCGTGCGAATCGTGTGTTTTCTAACGTCTAACCGTCACGCTCAGCGTTCCAACGTTGCCGCTACTGTCGAAACAACGGATCGAGATCGTGTGCTCGCCGGGTGATAAGGAACCGAAATCGAGGGTGTAAGTCTCGTGGCCGCTGTCGGCAATGCCGTCGTCCGGAAACACCGGAGACCAAGCCGCACCGTCGACGCTCGCGTCCCCTTTTTTCACTTTCCCGGTCGCATCGTCAACAGTGAAAACAACGCGCACCGACTGCCCGGTGACCTGCGGCTGGCCCACAACTTTCACCACTGGCGGAGTGTTGTCGATGTCTACCGGTTCGCTGATTCTTTCTCCGCTCAGTTTCTGTCCCGGCGGATTGTCCGGCGCATCGGAAGCGATGACTTTGACGATGTAACGTCCATCGGCGAGAGTCGCGCCGTCGATCGTGTAGAAGTTGTCGCGCAACTTGTCTTTCAACAACCTGAACGTTTCATCGTTGAGCGCCCGATAGTAGATCGCGTATTCGAGCGTATCGCCGTTGCGATCCTCGGCTTGCCATTGAAATGATCGCGCGCCGCGTTGATAGAAGCGCCGCGGCGGAACCTGGGCCACTGGTCCAAACAACGACGGATCCAATCCTGACGACTCGACATTCGGATCCACCGTCACCTGGGCAATCTGCTGTAAACCAATACCGATCGGCAAGGCACTGATCGACAAAACTTCCGGCGCCACGTTGCGCGGCAAGTACGCCACACTCACGTCTTCCATCCACGCCGGACTACCGGAACCCGCGGCACCACGCACAGTCGCACGCCATTGAATGAAGCGCGCCCGCGGACTCGAGATCTGATTGCCTTCGGGATTCTTGTACGCGGCACTCCAATCACTCCACGTCGCATCGGGGCGTTCGCCGTTGCCGGTGCGCGTTTGCACCTCGACAGCGCCCGCGCCGCGCCACCAGATGCGTCCCCATGAGGCTGTGAGTTTCGCGTCTCTCACTGGCGATTCATAACTGCCTTCACTGACGAGTTCGTTCCCGAAGCGAAACAGTTTTCCCTGGTTACTGGAAGCGGCGTAGATCTGATTGTTCTTAACCAGCAGCGACGAGATCTGTCCTTCCGGTGACTGCAACAGCAACGTATCGCGCCCGTCGTTTGTGACGGAATAGATACGGCCCTTGTCCGCAGTGCCGATCAACACGCTGCCCGGTTGCAACCCGGGCGCGATCGAAAACGCGGTCACGCTCGTCGAACTCCAAACGACGTCGGTTGCGCCGTCGGGAAGTATGCGAAACACAGCGCTGCGAGCACTTGAAACGTCGCTGCGACTGCGTGTTGGTCCAGGTTGCGCTTGCAGCGGTGCGCCGGTTTCGTCGATGGCCGTGATCGTGACGGACGTGCTCACCGCTCCAGCATCAGTAGGTTGCGGCGTCGGCGCAGCGGGTGTCGACGGCGTACGCGCTGCCGAGGCGGCATCGCTCAAGGCGAGAGCATAGATCGAACCGTCAGCCGCCGGGGCGAGCGCGTGTATCTCGCGAAGCTGTGTGTCGAACAGTGCAAACATTTTGCCTTCAGGTGAAACGCGGAGCACGAGTCCGCCGGAGTCTGTGCCGGCGATCAGATCGCCTTGCGGCGTAACCGCCAACGAGATCACGTGCGTTTGATTCGTGCTGACCAGCAGTGACGAGTCAGGACTCGCACCCGCCGATCGGACGCGATACAACTTTCCGTTGTCACCCGTGCCAACGGCGAGCGAGCCGTCGTTCATCACTGCGAGCGACCAGATGTACTTGTCACCAGGATCGAAATAGACGTCGGCTTTTCCGTCAGACGTAATGCGATAGACCTTTCCGTCCGGCGACGTTCCGGCGAACACCGATCCGTCACGACCGATGGCCAGCGCAGTCACGTCCAACTCCGCCGCGTCGTACAACAACGAACCGGCACCGGACGGCGTGATCCGAAACGTCTTACCATCGTGGCCGGTACCCAGAAACACATTTCCCTGATTATCAACCGCGCTGGACCAGACGTATGTCTGTTGAGTGTTGAAGACCTCGGTGAGTTTTGGCGCGAGCATCAACACGCCGGTATCGCTGATCGAAACACCACGGGCATCTCCTTTTAGAAGTTCCACGCGGCCGCTCGTTTCCCAAATGGCCGGTTGTCCGGCTTGTGCGGCTATGAATGAAACGAGTAAGACAAGAATGGTTGTGATGACGGTGATGCGACGGGTCTGTTCTCTGATCATCGTTTGGTCAGTTTCCTATGTACTTGGCGTAGAGTGAGCGAGCGGTTGCGATCTCGTTTGTACCTCGAATAATTGAGCGAGCGTCTTTGAAAACCGTGAGTTCGAAATTTCCAATCCGGAAGCGGAGGAGATACTCGTTAAACTTCACCTCTCCGGCGCGGCGCAGTCGTTCCGCAAGTGATGCGAAATTCACGCGCGTGGGTTGCGAAGGCGAGATTTGAATCGCGTCGCGACCGCACAACACCGCGGCGGCTTCAGGCGACTCCGGCGAGAGTGTTTCGTACTTCGCCAAACCACACACGGGACAGTCTGCGCGCGGCGCACCCGGGGCAATCTTTCGCCACTCGTTTCGCCACACGTCAAACTGCATCAACGAACCATGCAAATCTTCAACTCGGCCAGTCAACAGCTTTAACGCTTCACTTACCTGGACGGCGGCAACAATGTTGATGATCGGCATGATCACGCCGGCCGTGTCGCATGTCGGCGCGCTTGCGGCCGGCGGCGTCTCTTCAAACACACATCGCAAACATGCTGTTTGATGCGGACGAATCGTCATCGTCACGCCGTACGACCCGACCGCGGCGCCGTAAATCCAGTTAAGGTTGTGCTTCACGCAGGCGTCGTTGACGAGATAGCGCGTGGCGAAGTTGTCGGTGCCGTCGAGAACGACGTCGCACCCGTCGATCAACTGTTCGATGTTTGAATGATTGACGTCCGCGATCTGTGGCTGGATCTCGATCTCGGAGTTGATCGCGCGCAGGTGATTCGCGGCGGCGATCGCCTTCGGCAGACGGTTCTCGGCGTCGCCTTCGGTGAACATCGTTTGTCGTTGAAGATTCGAAGGCTCGACGAAGTCGCGATCGACGATACGCAGTCGTCCGACACCCGCGCGACACAAGCTTTCTGCCTGCGCCGTTCCCAACGCGCCGCAGCCGACAATCAGGACGCGCGCCGCTTGCAAGCGGCGCTGCCCTTCTTCGCCAATTCCGTTGAAAA
Organism: Pyrinomonadaceae bacterium; assembly: GCA_025923035.1. GTDB lineage: Bacteria > Acidobacteriota > Blastocatellia > Pyrinomonadales > Pyrinomonadaceae > PSRF01. Next base: position 9,147 of record JAICGQ010000111.1, read on the forward strand.
GAATCTGTCGACTGTAACGGTCGTTCACTGCGGCGTTCACTGTGGCGTTCACTGCGTTTGAGTATAGCAGTGAACGCCCAGTTTACGCGGATTAGGCCTGCGGCTGGTATGTCGGGGCGATGTTGTAACGTTTAATCTTGGCGTTGAGCGTGGTGGGTTTGAGACCGAGGAGCTTAGCGGCCCGAATCTGGCTGCCGGACGTGCGTCCCAGAGCGGTCCGGATAAGGTTAACTTCAAACTGCCGCACTTCCTCGGAGTAGCGCGCGCCGCGCTTGATGTCGACCGGCCGCGAGATGGCGAGTGATTCAACCTCCTCGAGGAGCGCCAGCACTGTTTCGCGCAGCGTGTTTAGGCGTACATCGACGTTCTCTCCGCCGTTGGCTTCGAGGGTAGTTCCGTTGTGGTTAGATTCGTTTGTTAAAGTTGTCTCCGTGTTCATGACTCACCTCTTGATGTCACAAGACGCCTGGGGTCAATGGGATAATCTCAGAAATGACCAAAATCGCAGATCGGTCATGTGACGGAACGGCTAATTCTTGTGATGGATCGGCCACGATGGAGGATTAACCATGATTCTAGAGGCCGTTGCCGACCGCTTCCTGCAAATTCGCTCGATAATTGCGACTTAGTGCGAGCTGTTTGCCGTTCTCCATGATGATCCGGTACTCGCCGTGGAACCAGGGCTGCATCTCCTTGATCCGGTCGATCTTCACGATCGCCGAACGGTGAATCCGCAGGAACTGTTTCGGGTCGAGCTGCTCCTCCAAACTGCTGATCGTCTCTCGCAGCAAGTAACCTTTCTGATTGTCGTAGACGCGGACGTAATTTCCCTCCGCCTCGATGCAATGAACGTCCTGAACGTGAAGAAAGAAGACCCGGCCACCGTTCTTGATGACGAGTCGCTCGAGAAAACGAGGACCGGCTTTGAGTTCTTCGAGCAAGGCGATGATGTCCTGGTCACGACGGCTGGTGCGGTCGAGTTTGATCTGCGACTTCGCTCGTTGCCACGCACCTTCAAAGCGCTCGCGGTCGAATGGCTTGAGCAGATAGTCGAGCGCATGGACCTCGAATGCCCGCACGGCATACTGATCGTACGCGGTCACAAAAATCACGTACGGGTGCGCGTGCGGTTCGAGTGACTCCAGCACTTCGAACCCGCCAATCTCCGGCATTTGAATGTCGAGAAAAACAATGTCCGGCGCAGACGATTTGATAACTTCGACTGCCTCACGTCCGTTGGCGCATTCGGCAACAATCTCAACTTCCGAATCGCTGTCGAGCATCTCGCGAATCATCGCGCGTGCTAGTGGTTCGTCGTCGACGACCAACGCTCGAATACGAGTTGCGTCCGTCATCCTGGGCCCCCAATTGAAAACGTCTGAATAAACACGTTTACGCGTGAAGGTGAGATTCACACGCAACAGATAAACACCGCAGTTGAATCAGTTATGGCGCAAATGAGCGTCAAGAGATTCACTCGTTGTTACGATCAACGCTGCAGATAGGTTCTGTGTTAACAGGCGGGTGAACTGAACGAGAAAATGAATCGCAAGTGCGACTTCATGAATGTTGATGCCGAGGGATCTCAATCGAAACGACTAGACCGCCCGAAGGCCGATTCGTCATCTCAAATCGCGCCGCTGTTCCGTAGAGTCCGACGAGTCGCGCTTGAGTGTTCGCGAGTCCGAGACCTTTGCCGCGACGCACTTCGAGCGTGCGATCCACATGCAAACCGGGTCCGTTGTCTTTCACTTCGATATGCACCGCGCCGTTCTTCGGTGCTGCGGTGATCTCGACGTGACCGGAGCGACTGTTCACGACGGCGTGTTTCATCGCGTTCTCGACGATCGGCTGGAGAATCAGGTTCGGAACGCGAGCTTCGAGCACTGACGGGTCGATCCTGATGTCGGTAGTGAGGCGGTCCTGGAAGCGAATGCGTTCAATCTCCAAATATCCGTTTAAGAATTCAATTTCCTGCCGGAGCGTCACTTCCATCGAGCCGGAGTTTTCGAGTGTCAGGCGGAGGAAGTCGCCGAGGCGTGTGATCATCCTGCGCGCGCCTTCCGTGTCCTTGCTCAACAGTGCCGAGATCGAGTGGAGTGTGTTGAAAAGGAAGTGCGGCTGCACCTGCATCTTCAACGCTTCGAGTTGTGATTGAACGAGCTGCATGCGCAGTTGCGACGCTTTGAGTTCGCCTTTGCGGTAACTGTTGTAGTAGTTGAACGCGTGACTCATCAAAAGGATCAGCCAGTAGACGAGCAGCCAACGATCGAGGTTGGGATAGAGATACCCGGCTAATCGCCACAAGGTGATCGAACTTGTCTGGTCGGCCAGAACCATATAGACGATGTAGTGAAGAGAGGCCAGTGCGGTGACGAGCAGGATGCTCAAGACGAAGTGAAGCGCGACTTTGCGAAACCACTGGTTGCGATCGATGCAGAAACGCCGAGCGAGCCAGAGCACTAGCGGAGTAATGAGCGCCCACAAGTAGCATGCTGATCCCTGGACGATGAACGCGCGTCTGTACGGGATCGGCTGGCCTTCCGAGTAGTACATCATGAAGATTTGAGAACTGAAGAAGAGCGCGACGATCGTCCAGACTCCCCAGATGATTCCTATGCGGGTCAGTCGTTTGAGGAAGGTGCGGCGGCGCGGATGGTCATCAGAGGGGGTGTTACAGTGCGCGGCCGGGGGATGCTGATCCAGGAATGCGGGCGTCGACGTCATACAATTTCGCTGTCTTGATGAACTAACGTGGGCTCGGGAGGTACTGATGCAATCCCGAGCGTATAACGTTTTATTAACACCAGCACGCAGTTTTTTGTGACCAACGGGACTGTCTGCCCCACCAAGCGGCTTTCGCATCACTGATCCAAAAACACGGATCGACAACGCATCACGGCATAGTGGCGAGTTGAGCGATGGTGGTGAGGGGTTCTTCGAGTTGTTGGGCGACCGTCATGCGAGTGACGGATTCGATCTGATCGCGACAGGCGTCGACGACGAGGACCGTGTTCTTCACGCTCAGTTCGAGGTCATGACCGTCATCTAAAAGCACCCACTTCTTATCGGCGCCGCGAACCAGGTGTCCCAACTCATGCAACAACAAAGCGACGCGCGTCCTCCGCGTGTTCGGCTGAAAGTCGGCGACCAGCGGAACGCGCCGCTCGGTCGGCGAGTTGCCGCGATAGAACGATCCCATCATGTTTAATTCCGCTTTCTCGAACATCCGAAACGTGAACCCGCTAGTTGCGTTCTTATACATCGTCGTCTGCCCGCTCATGCGGACCGCGATGTGACGATCGAGATAAGCCGGACGAAGCACACGCATTAACTCGTTCAGCGCTTCGATCGCTCCCGTACCTCCATAGAGACGACTGCACGGGTTGTCGTCACGCAGGATCGTGAACGCGTCGAGATAAGCCTTGTCGAGATCGTTGAGTTTCCGCTCGTCTTTCGCGACGATGGCCATCGCGATGCGCGGAGTAACTAACAAATTGACTGGCGGTGATCCAGCGAAAGCGATCGGGGCGGATAAAACGGCGACGATAAGAAAGACAATACTCTTCACGATTGCAACCTCACTGCTTCGTGCGAAAGTCAAAAGAGGGTTTCGAGCAACGGGAGCAACGTGTGCGCGTGAATGTACGCGAGCGCCAGCGAGAGCGATTTCAGTTTGTGATGGAGAGGTGAGGGTTTGTGATGGAGAGGCTCGAAAGCAGTACTAAAAATTAGTGGTCCAAAGCAGCAGCAGCGGCGTCGTACATAACGTTCAAAGATGCAGATTCGCCGGTCCACAATTGAAACTGATTTTTTGCTTGAGCAACCAACATTTCGAGTCCACGCAGCGTCTTGCAATTCGCCTTGCAAGCTTCTTTCAGGAAGAGAGTTTCGATCGGGTTGTAGACGAGATCGTAAACGCAGCGAACGCCGGTGAGTTGTTCTGCAGTCGCCGGAGATTGATCGATCAACTCGCCGGACCCGAGAGGCGTAGCGTTGATGACGAGATCGTAATTCGAGAACGAAGCAGACGAGAGCGA
>JAICGQ010000112.1 GCA_025923035.1 Pyrinomonadaceae bacterium
CCCAGGTCGCGCTTGATCGCGTTCCCACCCATCGGCAGCGGGAGCCCGTGGCGCTGGTGCCACCACTCGCCCAGGTCGAGCACCTTGTGCAGCCCCTTCCGCTGGTAAAACAGTTGCCCCTCGTGAATCAGGAGCCCCGCGTCGCAAGTGCCGTCCAGCACGGCGTCGATAATCTTGTCGAACGGCACGACCTCATATTTGAAATCCGCGTTAAACAGCCGCAGCGCCAGAAACGCACTGGTCAGCTTTCCGGGAATCGCGATCTTCAAATTCGGGATGTCCTCAGGCGTCGCCGGTTCCCGCGAGACGACGATGGGACCATAGTTGTCGCCGATCGACGCTCCGTGCGGTAGCAGTGCGTACTTGTCAGCGACATAGGCGTACGCGTGAAAGCTGATGGCGGTAACGTCGTACGTGCCCTCCGTCGCTTCCTCGTTCAGCGTTTGAATGTCTTTGAGTAAGTGTTTGAAGGTAAGCCCGCCCGTGTCGAGTTTATTTGTGGCGAGGCCATAAAACATGAAGGCGTCGTCGGAATCCGGCGAATGGGCCAGTGTGATGGTGGTTCGTTCGGTGTCAGTAAGCATTTCAATTCAACCCTATGGTAGTTAGATCCTTTGGCTCGATCCGGTTGTAAACGGTGTCGCGTTCGACAGCTTCGTAACCCGCGTCTTCAATCAGACCGATGAGTTCGGTTTTGCTCATGCGGACTTCGTTATTTGCTTCGACTGAGTAGCTCGTCGTCAATTCGCCGCCTTCGGTGATGGTGCCGTCGATGTCGTTCGCGCCGTAGTGTAGCGCAACCTGCGCGAGGCGTTTGCCGAGCATCACCCAGTACGCCTTGATGTGATCGAAGTTGTCGAGCATCAGGCGCGACACGGCCATCGTCTTCAGCGAATCGACGCCGGATGGACCCGGCAGGTGGGCCAACTGGGTGTCAGGCGGATAGAAAGCGAGCGGGATGAAGCATTGAAAACCTCCCGACTTCTCCTGTTGCTCGCGCAACTTGATGAAGTGGTCCACGCGATCTTCGAGCGACTCGATGTGCCCGTAGAGCATCGTCGCGTTGGTCTTCAAACCCGCCGCGTGAACTTTTCCCTGCAGTTCCAGCCAACGAGCGGCGTCGCATTTATGTGCGCAGATCATCGAGCGCGTCGGCTCGCGAAAGATCTCCGCGCCACCGCCAGGACACGAATCCAAACCCGCTTCGATCAGTTTCTGAATGACGTCTTCGTCCGACATCTTGTAGAAATGCGCGAAATGGTCGAACTCGACCATCGTGAACGCCTTCAAGTGCAACTGCGGATACTCGCGCTTCAGCGACGACAGCAGATCCGTGAAATAACTGAACGGGAGTTTCGTGTTCAGCCCGCCGGTGATGTGCAGCTCGGTTGCGCCTTCGGCGACCGCCTGCGCCGCGACTTTCAAACTGTCGTCGATATTGTGCGTGTAGGCGTCAGGCTGGCGAGGCGTGCGAAAGAACCCGCAAAACTTGCAATCGGCGTAACAGATGTTGGTCGGGTTCAGGTGTCGATTGACGTTGAAATACGTGGTACGTCCGTGCCGGCGGCGGCGCATCGTGTCCGCGAGCTTGCCAAGCGCAGGCAGGTCGTCAGTTGCGTAAAGAGCGACACCGTCTTCGAACGAGAGACGCTCGCCGGCGATCGTGCGTTCGGCGATCTCGTTCAGTTTGTTGTCGTGTGAAAAGTTCATTGTGGGAAATCTCGACTTTAGCGATGCAGAAAAACCGCGCTACCGAACGTCACCAGCAAAATGACGCTTACAAACGCGTTAGTGGTAAAGAACGCTGCGTTCAGCCGTTGTAAATCGTCGGCTCGCACCAGTCTATGCTGGTATACGAGTAAAGCTCCGGTTGCGATCACTCCGGCAAGCGCCATCGGCCCCAATCCGGTGACGAGATAAAGCCACATCAGCGCGAGAAATGCGGCCGCGTGCAGGCTGCGCGCAATCCAGAGCGCGCGAGCGATGCCGAAACGCGCGGGCACCGAACGTAGTCCTTCGCGGCGATCGAAATCGTAGTCCTGGCAGGCGTAAAGAATGTCGAAACCCGCAGTCCACAGCAAAACGACGAGCGACAGCAACAATGGCACCGGACTTCCGATCTCCCCGCGCACGGCGATCCACGCGCCAGTCGGCGCAATCGAAAGACACCAGCCGAGGACGATGTGCGAAAACTGCGTAAATCGTTTCGTAAACGAGTAGAGCACGATGCTCGCCAGCGCGACGGGCGCCAGAATCAGCGTCAACCGGTTCAGCATCGCGGCCGCCACTAGAAACAGCCCCGCAGACACCAGCGTAAACGCCCAGACAAATCCTACTGACAACAATCCCGCCGGCAGTGCCCGTGTGGCCGTGCGCGGGTTACGCGCGTCGATGTTGCGATCGGCGAGGCGGTTGAAAGCCATCGCCGCCGACCGCGCACCCACCATCGCTACCGCGATCCAGAAGATCTGCCGCGCTGTCGGAACACCGTTCGCCGCCAGCACCGCGCCGAGAAGAGCAAACGGCAACGCGAAAAGCGTATGCTCGATTTTGATCATCTCGAGAGTGAGCCGGGTGTTTTTAATCAGTGTGGACACGGGACGCAGCAAATAATACGGTACTGACCGCATTCAGTCGAATGTTAGAATGTGAACACAAATGGATGTGAATGAATTAGCTAAGCTGCTCGACGCTTACAAAAGCGGCGATCTCGACAGCCGGGACGCAGTAGAACGTATCAAGAACCTGCATTTCGAGGACATTGGCTTCGCCCGCGTCGACCATTCGCGCGCCTCGCGCATTGGTTTTCCGGAAGTCGTTTTCGGCGGTGGTAAGACGCGGGCCCAGATCGTCGCCATCGTCGAGCGTCTCGCGCAACGCTCGCCAAACGTCATCGTCACGCGTACCGATGAAGGCGCCTACGGCGAGATTCGCAACGTCGTAACGGATGCCGAATGGCATGAATCAGCTCGTCTCGTTCGCATCCGCCGCGACAAAACGGACCGCGGTGTTGGACCAATCGCCGTTGTGACCGCAGGCACGAGCGATATTCCAGTTGCCGAGGAAGCCGCGCTGGTAGCGGAAACGATGGGCAACTCAGTCTCGCGCATCTGGGACGCAGGTGTCGCCGGAATTCACCGCGTCCTCGCCGAGCGAAACTTGTTGCAGCGCGCGCGCGTGGTCATTGTGGCGGCGGGAATGGAAGGCGCGCTGCCGTCAGTGGTTGGCGGTCTTGTTGGCGTCCCGGTCGTGGCTGTGCCAACCAGTATCGGCTACGGCGCATCTTTTGGCGGAGTGGCCGCGCTGCTCGGCATGCTGAATTCGTGCGCCTCGAATGTGACCGTGGTTAACATCGATAACGGCTTCGGCGCCGGGTTTGTCGCGAGCCTCATAAACCGTCGCTGGGAGCCGTCCGTTGAGTAGACTTGTGAACCGACGTTTCGCCCGACGATCCACAAACAAGAACTACTTCATCTTTGGCGTCCTCTGCCTGACAGTTGTCACGAGCGGCTGCATCTCCGCGCGTAAGACACCTAACCTCGAACACATCTTCGCCAACGCCCGTGCGAGCACCGGTAAGCGTCCGGTGATCGTGATTCCCGGCATTCTCGGTTCCGAACTGATCAATCCGAAAACCGGCGAGAAGGTTTGGCCGTCAGCATTTCGCACCTCGGAAGAAGGACTGCCGATCAGTCCGAACCTGGAGGCGAATCGCGACGATCTGGTTCCCGGAAGGATCGTCGAGACCGTGAAGCTCGCGAAGTTGTTGCCGGAAGTTTACGTCTATCGAGATCTACTCGAAGCACTTCGTCGATATGCCGGTTATCGTGAAGGCGATTGGGAGAACCCGGCGGTCGATGGCGACCGCGACACCTTCTACGTCTTTGCCTACGACTGGCGGCGAGATAACGTCACAAACGCGCGTGAACTCGTCCGCCGTTTGCAGCGGCTCAAGGACAAACTTAAACGCCAGGATCTGAAGTTCAGCGTCGTGGCCCATTCGATGGGCGGACTGATCGCGCGTTATGCCGCGATGTACGGCGACGCAGATCTGCCTGCCGGCGACGCGTCGATTCAGCCGAGTTGGAACGGAGCCGCACACATCAGCAAGATCGTGATGATAGGCGTGCCGAACGAAGGTTCCGCAGATGCTTTCGCAACGCTGGTCGAAGGCTATTCGATAACTGAAGGTCTGCGACGTCGCGTGCCGTTGCTGAACAAACTGACCGCCGAAGATGCCGCGCGGACGCCGTCCGTCTTTCAGCTAATGCCACATGCGGGCGCAGTCAGATTTCTCGATGAGAACCTGAAGCCGATATCCATCGATCTCTACGACCTCGAGGTGTGGAAGCAGTATGGCTGGAGCGCGCTACATACGGACGAATTCCGACGTCGCTTCATGAAGACAACCGCGCATGGAACGAACGGTCAGGACGACGAGCTTGATGCGTATCTCGCGGTGACACTCCGCCGCGCGCGACGTTTTCATGAAGCGCTCGACGCCGCGAACGACGCAAACTCACCGGTTGTGCTGCTGGCGATCGGCGGCGATTGCGAAGAGACGTTCAACGCGCCGGTCCTGATGCGTGACACGAAACGAAATCGCTGGGTAACATTGACGCGACCGCGCGAGTTTCGCACGTCAGCGGGTGTGAAAATCTCGAAACAGCAGGCGACCGCAGCGATGTACGTTCCCGGCGATGGACGCGTCACACGTTCGTCGCTGCTGGGCGAGAACCTGTTTAAAGCCCGAGACACGCCAACGGGTTTCACACTGTCGCGTTACGCTGTCTTCGGTTGCGATCTTCACGGACAGTTGCCGAGGAATAAAACTCTCCAGGACAACGCGTTGACCGCAATTGTTAGTGAAGTGATGAGGTGATCTAGGGATTGATGATCGCGTTGAGTTTCTCAGCCCAACTCGGATCGATGTTCGTGAGGATCGTGTACTGCTCCAACGCCGCGTCGCGATTGCCCGTCGCCAGCAGAACTTTCCCGAGATTGTAATACGCCTTTCCGAAATCAGGTTTCAAGCGAATCGATTGCCGAAATGATTCGATCGCCTCGTTGAGACGATTGAGTTCAACGTACGCCTCGCCGAGATTATTCGGCGCCACCGCGTCGCCCGGCTTCAACGTGGCGAGTTGTCGAAAAACCTCTGCCGCGTCGTTGTACTTCTTCGACTTCATGTACCGAGAACCGAGCCGTTCGTACGCGCCCGTGTAATCCGGCCGCTGTTTGATGGCCTGCTTGTAGGCGTAGATCTCGTCATCAGCCTTGCCCCAGTCGCGATACACCAGGCCCAGCGCGTAATAAGCGTCGGCGGCGTTGTACGGATCGAGTTTGATCGACTGTTGATAAGCTTCGGCCGCCTGCTTGTACTGCTTCAGATAAAAACTCGCGAGGCCGATGTTGAAATGCGACTCTGCCGACGGCCGCAAGTTCACTGCTTTCTTCGAAGCCTCGAGCGCTTCAGCGTGCCGGCCAAGCTTCTCGTTGCAGAACCCACTCTGCGCCCAGGCTTCAGCGTATTGATTGTCTGACTCGACCGCCTTCTCGAAATACGGCAGCGCCTTTTCGCAATCGTCTTTCGAAAGAAAACTCAAGCCATCGCGGAAAAACTGCACGGCCTTCGCGCGCTTGTTGCGACCGGTATTTGCGACCAGCTCCGGTAGCGACATCATCGTCGTCGCCTGAAGTTGCGAGATGCGTTCGGACGGAATCGCGAAGTTCACACTCTGTCCGCCCGTAACCTGCAACGTAGCGATGCCGATGACTTGTCCCTGCATGTTCACGACCGGACTGCCACTCGATCCCGACGAAATCGGCGCCGTGATCTGAATGATGCGTCCGAACGTCGGGATATCGCGGACGGCGGAAACAATTCCATTCGTAACGCTGCCTTCGAGTCCGAGCGGATTGCCGATCACGACGACGCTCTCGCCTTCCTGCGGCGAGGTCTTGTCGAGTGGAAGCGATCTGATTTGTGGTGTGGGCGGATCGATCTTCAGGAGTGCGATGTCGCCTTCAGCGTCGACGGCGAGCACGCCTTTGACGGGAATCACAATGCCAGTCGACGAATGGACCTCAGCGCGATGAGCGCCTTCGATGACGTGTCGATTGGTGACGATGCGATCTGAGTCGATAAAGAAACCGCTGCCGCGTGAGAGTTTTTCACCGCGCGCGTCGAAGGTTTCGATGGCGACGGCCGATGGTTTGATACGGCGGACGAGTTCGGGAAGAAGATCCTGCGACGCCTCGACTCTAATTGGGATTATTAATGCTACTACTAATAAGAGCCAGACCAGTTTCATACTTCGGGGAACCAATGTAAAAAAAACTTATGAACCTGCCAGCGCCAGCGCCTGCACGCGATCTACGACGTCGGTTATCTTAACATCCTCGCTCTGTTTCGCGCGCCGATCGTACAACTCGACGACTCCTTCCGCGACCTTTTTCCCAATCGTGATGCGATACGGAATACCGATCAGATCCGCATCTTTGAATTTCACCCCCGCGCGTTCGTCGCGATCGTCGAGCAGGACGTCGAGACCGGCGCGTTCCAAGTCGCTGTAAAGTTTCTCGCCGGTTTGGCGCAGATCGTCCTGTTTCATGTTGGTGATCGTCACTACGACGTCGAACGGCGCGAGAGATTGGGGCCAGATGATTCCGTCCTCGTCATGTCGCTGTTCGACGGCGGCGCTGATGATGCGTTCGACGCCGATGCCGTAGCTGCCCATCACGATCGGCACTTGTTTGCCGTCCTGCGTCAGGACAGTCGCACCCATCGAATCCGAATATTTGGTACCGAGTTTAAAAATATGGCCGATCTCCATTCCTTTGAACACTTCAAGAACGCCGCCATCGCAGCGCGGACATCCTTCGCCCGATTCGACGATGCGCAGTTCGTGCCAGCTATCGACCGGAATGTCGCGTTCGATCTCGACACCGCGGATGTGGTGATCGTCTTTGTTGGCGCCGGTCGTCATGTTGCGGCGACCTTTCAACGACGAATCGGCGATGATGCGCAGATCCATCTTTGCAGCGCGTGCTTTGTCTTTCGCACCGACGCCGCCGAGGCTTCCGGCGCTCGCGCCGAGTAGTTCACGTATTTCTTCGGGGTGCGCAGGCCGGACGGCGGTCGAACCAAGCGCATCGCCGAGTTTGGTTTCGTGAAGCTGGTGATCGCCACGCATCAAAACGAGCACAGGGCGGGGGTCGCCGCCGATCGTCGCAATGTAAACAAGCGACTTGATCTGTCGTGACGCTTCAGCGCCGCCGGGGAATGTGACCAGGTCTTCGATCGTGCGCACGCCGGGCGTGGGAAATTCTTCAGGCGCAGGTAAGCCAGCCTCGTCGGGCATCGCTGTGAGCCGCGACGTCGCCTTTTCCAGGTTTGCGGCATAACCACAGCTCGGACAACTCACGATCAGATCCTCGCCGGCGGGTGTGCGCGCCATGAACTCGTCTGATTCCGATCCACCCATCGCGCCTGACGACGCTTCGACGATCAAAAACTTAATGCCGCAACGCGTGAAGATCTTCTTATAAGCCTCACGCTGATCCATAAACGACTTATCGAGCCCCGCGCGATCCACGTCAAACGTGTACGCGTCTTTCATGATGAAACTGCGGACCCGGATCAATCCGGATTTGGGCCGCGCTTCGTCGCGAAACTTGATCTGGATCTGGTACCAGACCTGCGGCAGTTGCTTGTACGAGCGAATCTCGTTGCGAGCGATCGCAGTGAAGACCTCTTCGTGCGTCATGCCCAGACACATGTCCGTGTTCTTGCGATCTTTGAGGCGAAACATTTCATCGCCGATTGCGTCCCAGCGTCCCGACTCCTGCCAAATCTCAGCCGGGTGAAGCGCAGGCAGATAAAACTCCTGACCGCCGATGGCGTTCATCTCCTCGCGCAGTATTTGCATGACTTTGAGAGCGATGCGTTGGCCCAGCGGCAACAGCGAATAAATTCCGGCTGACAGTTGCCGGATGACACCGGCGCGGAGGAGCAGTTTGTGCGAAATGACCTCGGCATCGGCCGGATCCTCGCGCAGTGTTGGGATGAAGTAGTTTGACCAGCGCATAGTCTTGGCATTCTCGCCCAGCCGCTCCTTGTTTCGCAAACGAACCACTGGCGTTGAACTTTGTGCTTGGTGCTTTGTACTTTGTGCTTGCCGCCGTGTAACCTACGAGCGTTCCGTGTCGACAAATTACAAAGAACAAAGTACAAAGCACTAAATTCTCGAGAGGTGCACTGAGATGAGAATTGCTCTCGCAAGCGATCATGCCGGTTACGCCGAAAAGGAACAGTTGAAACCGCTGCTCAACGATCTTGGCGTCGAGTTTGAAGATCTCGGCACGGCTTCGGATGAGTCTGTTGATTATCCGCTGTACGCGCGCAAGGTCGCGGAAAAGGTGTCGCACGGCGAGGTCGAACAGGGATTGCTCGTGTGCGGATCGGGTACCGGAATGGCGATCGCTGCGAACAAAGTGGCTGGCGTACGTGCGGCTGTCGCGTGGACGCCGGAGATCGCGCGGCTGGCTCGTGAACACAACAATGCGAACGTACTTTCGATCGGCGCGCGGGTCACTCCGTTCGACGAGGTTCAGAAGATCGTGCGCGCCTGGTTCGACGCGAAGTTTGAAGGCGGACGACATGAGCGACGCGTTGAAGAGATCACGAAAATTGAGCGAGAGTGCAAATGACGACTCCTACACAAAATCCTACCGAGAAAACCAGCACCGATTCGCGTAACGCATCATTGGTCGAAGTTGATCCGGTGATTGCACGCGCAATCGACAATGAAGTCGCGCGACAGGCGAACGGGCTCGAGTTGATTGCTTCGGAAAACTTCGTCAGCGAGGCTGTGCTCGAAGCGGCCGGATCAGTTTTCACAAACAAGTACGCCGAAGGTTATCCCGGCAAGCGTTACTACGGCGGTTGTGAGTGGACCGACGTAGTCGAGCAGACGGCTATCGATCGTGCGAAGGAGTTGTTTGGCGCGGAGCACGCGAACGTTCAACCGCACAGCGGTGCGCAGGCGAACATGGCTGTTTATCTCGCGGCGATTCAGTATGGCGATCAAATACTCGGTATGAGTTTGGCCCACGGCGGACATCTCACGCACGGCCATCCGATGAACTTCTCCGGCTTCAGTTACAAAGTCGCCGATTACGGTGTTTCGAGAGAGACCGAACAAATCGATTACGACGAGTTGCAAAGACTTGCGGAAGAGCATCGTCCGAAACTGCTCGTCTGCGGAGCGTCAGCTTATCCGCGAACGATCGACTTCGAACGTATCGGCAAGATCGCGCGCAGTGTTGGAGCGCGGATGTTTGCCGACATCGCGCACATCGCCGGACCGATTGCCGCGGGCCTGCACCCGTCGCCGCTACCGCATGCTGATTACGTCACGACGACGACGCACAAGACGCTGCGTGGACCACGCGGTGGCTTGATTCTCTGCAAAGAGGAGCACGCAAAAGCGATCAACAGCAAAGTGTTTCCGGGCGTCCAGGGTGGACCACTCGTGCACATCATCGCCGCGAAGGCCGTCGCGTTTGGCGAAGCGTTGCGCGAGGATTTCAAGGAGTACCAGCGCCAGATTTTGAAAAACGCGAAGGCGCTGGCGAATGAGTTGCAGGAGCAGGGACTGCGGCTGGTGTCGGGCGGTACTGATAATCACCTGATGCTGGTCGACGTGTGGCTCGACGGCAAAGGCGTGACCGGCAAAGATGCTGAGAAAGCGTTGGAAGCGGCGTCGATCACTGTCAACAAGAACACCATTCCCTTCGATCAAAACAAACCCTTCGTCGCCTCCGGTCTGCGCATCGGCACTCCCGCCGTCACGACACGCGGCATGAAAGAACCCGAGATGCGCGAGATCGGGCGGTTGATCGCGGAAGTGATTCACGCGCCGGAATCAGAAGAAGTGCGGAACAAAGTGAAGCAGGGCGTTGCAGATCTCACGGAGAGATTTCCGCTGTACCAGAAACGTTTGAAGGTGTAGCCAGTTAGGGGTTGTATTTACGCGACCATCTTTCGCAACTTCTCAAGTACTTCTTCGGCAGAGGGAAGTTTTTGCTTGTTGCGTTTGGCACTCTCGATCCAGAGAGTTTGAACCTTTGCTAGTTCCTTCAGGCATTCATCGGGTGTTTCACCCTGAGCCAGACACCCCTTGAGGACGGGAATCTCGGCGACGTAGCCGCCTTCATCAGCCGGGTAGATCACGATCGGATACCGCGGTTCATTTGCCATCTCGTTTTTCTTTCGTTGCTTCGACAAGTTTGATTACCCGCTTTACATAAACCGATTTTACACGGTTTGCATGAACGGGGATAACAAAGGTGACGTCATCATTCGTAAAGACGTGATGACTGCCCGTGACACGATCCAACCAAAATCCCTCTTCAAACAACAGGCTTCGTATGTCGTCAAATGTTGCACCGCTCGGAGCGTTCTTCAGGCGCGTGAGAAGTTTCTGTTTTCTCATAGAGGTGAGGTCTCTCGAAACGGATTCTAGACGAATTCAATAGTCGAGTAAACAGGGTTCGAATCATTCTGAGCATACTTGCCTACCGTGCTATTCTTTTTAGCCTCATCGTTAGTCAGGCAGCAACTTAACTATGGAAGAAGTCTTCGGGCCGGACGGGTTAATAGCCAAGGCACATCCTGAATATGAATTTCGGCCGGGCCAGATAGAGATGGCGCAGGCCGTGATGCGCGCGTTTGAGGAGAAGCGACACCTCATCGTCGAGGCCGGCACAGGAACGGGAAAGACGCTCGCATATCTCGTACCCGCGGTGGCGGCGGCGCTCGGCGGCAACGGACGCGTGATCGTTTCCACGGGCACAAAGAACCTTCAGGAACAGTTGATGGAGAAAGACATTCCCTTTCTCCAAAGTGTTTTGCCCAAACCCTTCGCGGCCACTTACATGAAGGGCCGCAGCAACTACGTGTGTCTCAACCGTCTCGCGCGCGCGCAGTCAGCTCCCGTGCTGGAAGGACTCGAAGAGGTCGACTACTTCGAGGAAGTCACACACTGGTCGCGGGAAACCGACATTGGCGATCGCGCGGAACTCGCAAACCTGCCTGAATCGCTCTCGTTCTGGCGTCATATCGACGCTCGTTCCGAAAGCTGCCTGGGCCAGAAGTGTCCCGACTACGATCCGTGCTTCATCACGCGCATGCGCAATCGCGCGCAGGAAGCCGACATCGTCGTCGTTAATCATCATCTCTTCTTCGCCGATCTCAGCTTGCGCAACGGCAACTACGGCTCGGTTTTGCCTGACTACACCGCCGTCATCCTCGACGAGGCACATTTGATTGAAGACGTCGCGTCGGAATACTTCGGTTCACAGGTCTCGAATTATCAGATCGAGGATCTCGTCCGCGATCTCAGCAACATTCCCATCGACGATGTGCAGATCGATCAGGAACTGACGCGCAGCGTCGCTCGCATGGCGCGGTTTGCCGACGACTTCTGGATGGGTTTTCGCGACGGGCGCGGTGATGAGGGACGGTATCCGATCATTCCCGGGACGTTCGCGCGACGAAATTCGGCCGGCGAGTTTGAAGCGACGCATCTCGGTGAGTTGTATTCAGTTCTCGACAACGCGATTGCCCGCGTCGAGACGACGCTCGACACTGTGCAGGAGAAACCGCCGGAGATGGAAAACCTGATTCGTCGCCTGCGGCAGATTCGTTTTGATCTCGAGTTCATCGTTACTGCACCCGACAAGAAGTTCGTTTACTGGCTGGAGCGTCGCGGCCGCGGTGTGTTTCTGCGGGCGTCGCCGATCGACGTCGCCGGGCTGCTGCAGGACAAGTTGTTCGACGAGGTGCCGACCGTTGTGTTGACGTCGGCGACGCTTTCGAGCGGCGGAAACTTCGCTTTCATTCGCGATCGGCTGGGACTCGACGCGGCTGAAGATCTGATCGCCGAGTCGACTTTCGATTACAAGCGACAGGCGATTCTTTACCTGCCGCCGTCGATGCCCGATCCGCGTTCAAACGAGTGGCGCGATGCGGCTGTCGATGAAGTGATCAAGATCCTCAACGCTACCGAGGGACGCGCGTTTGTGTTGTCGACGAGTCTGGCCGGCATGCAGTCGCTTTACGAAAACGTGTGGAGCGAGATCGACTATCCGTGTTTCGTGCAAGGCAGCGCTTCGAAGGGACAACTCTTGAAACGTTTTCGCGAGACGCCGAACGCGGTGTTGTTCGCGACGTCGAGTTTCTGGCAGGGCGTCGATGTGCGTGGCGAGCAGTTGTCGTGTGTGATCATCGACAAGCTGCCGTTTGCAGTGCCGACGGATCCGCTCGTCGCGGCGCGACAGCGTTACATCGAAGACTGCGGCGGATCGAGTTTTTACCAGTACAGCGTGCCGCAGGCGATCATCGCGTTGAAGCAAGGACTCGGAAGGTTGATTCGCAGCACGACCGACCGCGGCGTACTCGCGGTGCTGGATCCGCGTTTGCGAACGAAAGGTTACGGCCGCACGTTTTTGCAGAGTTTGCCTGCGTGTCGCGTTACTTCACAGATCGCGGACGTGGCGAGTATCTTATCTTCAGAAGTGAATTATGCCCGGACAATTTGAAGTGATGATTGAGCGAAACTTCTCCAGCGCGCATCAGTTGCGCGGTTACAAGGGGAAGTGTGAGAACCTCCACGGACACAACTACAAGATCGAGATCTACGCGCGCGGACGCGAGTTGGATAACGTTGGACTGCTGGTCGATTTTGTCGAGCTGAAAGCGGCGGCGGATGAGGTGGTGACTTACCTGGACCACCGCAACATCAACGAGTTGCCGCCGTTCGACGAGCTACAACCCTCGGCGGAAAACCTCGCCAAGTACGTTCTCGAACGCGTCGCAAAGCGCGTCGGCGACGATCGCGTACAGATCTACAAAGTCCGTTGCTTCGAAACACCCACCAGCGTCGCCACTTACCAGTTGGACTAAGAGAGCTGAGTGCTTGGTGCTTAGTGCTTTGTTTGCAAGCGATCAGGGCTTTCAAAACCGCTTCACTCGTTAGCGAACCAAGAACCAAGCACAAAGCACTAAGTTCTACCTGCCAGTTCCTTC
>JAICGQ010000113.1 GCA_025923035.1 Pyrinomonadaceae bacterium
TAACTTGACCATTTCCAAGTTCCCGAAGATGACGGCGATGTGCAACGGCGTCTGCCCATCGCTGCCGCCATCTGCAAGATCGACGCCCTTGTCTAACAGAAGCTGAACGATCTCTTTCTGCTCGCGCGCACGCGCGTAGCCGCACGCATACGAGAACGCGGATCGAAGCTGCCGTCGCGTCGTGCGTTGTTTCAAAAAACTCTTCACAAGATCCAAACGACCCACTCCGGCAGCAGACTCCAGATTCAACCGAGCACCGCGTTCTGCGAGATACTTCGCAGCTTCCGGCCGTCCATTCGCAAGCGCTCCGAGCACTGAACTCTGTCGATTTCCGGCGCTGGTCTTGTGATCTATTTCGGCTCCGTGATCGAGAAGTAGCTGCAGCAACGGATTCTGCACACCCGCGCGAAACGGATGCACGCTCGTCGCTACCAGCCCGAGCGTCGTCGCCCCACCGCCGTAAACATCTGCTTCAGCATCGACCTCCGCGCCGGCTCTCAACAAGAGTTCTGCGATCTCGACGATGTTAGAGGGCGTCTTCTGTCGATAACCCTCGACGCCATTCGCGGAAACGTAGTGAAGCAACGTCGCTCCATGTTCCCGCGTTGACCTTGCGTGGACCAGTCGCGGATCGTCGCGCAGGAGTCGTTTCAGCTTCTTTATGTCGCCTTTGATAATCGCATCCGCGGCAGTTTCAAACCGCGCGATGGCTGAATCTTTTTTCGTCAGACCGTTGAGGTGTTTGGACAACCTGGACCAACTCGCAAAACCATGCATGCGCGCGATCATCAATTGTGCATCATCGAGCCGGAACCTGCGGTCGTGCTCCTTTAGTGTTCGCTGAACAAAGCCGGCAACCTGATCGGTCCATCGTGCAGCGATCACCGGAAGCGGCCGGAGGAACTTAATCCCGCACTGCTTTGCGAGCGCCGTAGTCCACTTTTCGGCCCAATCGCCGTTTGCCTCCTCGTCGTCTGACTTACACGCCTTGACGAGATCCTTTGCGAGCTTTTGGTAGCGTTCGAGGTTTGGACGACGCGGGAGCGGCAGTGCGTCTTGCGCGTTGGGAAACATAACGAAGTTTGGCCGATTCTACCTCTCGTTGCTGCTCTTTGCGAACACGAAGATCAGCGCTGTCGCAAGACTGCCGCGGAAATTGACCGTGCTGTGATGACCTGCAGATTCCTCGTATTGAATGCTGTAGCCCTTCGCAAGTAGAACGTCTCTCAAGTGACGATTCGCAATGAGAACGGACGGATGATACGTGTTCTCGAAAACTCCAGCTTCCAGGTAGAAGCGTATTTCTTTCCTCGGCCTCCTGACGAACTCGGTGATCACACTCCCGTACTCCTGCCATGCTTTCGCTTCCTGCGTAGCATTGTCCGGCGCGACATCGTTTCCAACCCGGCGAAACCAGTTCTTGTCTTTGTAAACGAAGAAGCCTGACTGCGAGAACACGTTTCCGAAAATGTCCGGATGGTCCAACGCGGCGCAGGTTGCCGCCAGCGCGCCACGGCTCGCCCCACCTACAGCCGTATGCGCCGGCGACTTTGTCACGTGGTAACGCTTGCGCACCCAGGGCAACAACTCGGAAACGAGAAATCGAGTGAATGACGCGTTACAACTGAGTTCCAAAGTGCGGACAAACGGTTGATTGGCTGAAACATTGTTTACGAACACCGCCACAACGGGTGGGAGCTTGCGAGCAGCGATCAAGTTGTCGAGTATTGTCGGCGTTGGAATCGCGTTAGTGTAAGCATCGCCGTCAAAGACTATTAACAACGGATACGGTCTTCCTTCTCCTTTGTAGCCGGGTGGTGAATAGACCGTCACGGTCCTTTCCGTCTTAAGGATTTCACTCCGGAGTTGAGAGCTCTTCAGTTGACCTGCCGGATTTCCGCTTTGACGAATCCAGAGTTGTTCAGGCGCGTCGGGCAGTTCAACGAGCGACTCTGCATCATTGAAACGATGCGGATTCACAGGATCGCTCCGGAGCTTCGCGCGTCGCGCATTGTCATCGGGCTCGTCCTCTTCCGGAATCAGCGAATCGTTGACAGATAGTTGATACGTAAAGCGCGCGTCCTTGCGCACCTTGAAAGTCTTGAACCACAGGTCGGTGCCATCCAATCTCGCCATCTGAATGTCCGGCAGAATGGCGCGCGTATACGCATAGTTTGTGAGACCGGAAAACACGACGACGTTTCGCACGGGCTCTTTTGCGAACCACAGAAACGTCACCCAAACCTGCGTTTGATCTCCCGGAATCGGCTCGACGAGTGGTGTGCCCTTCTTTTGAATGTCCGCACGGAACGTATCGAAGGCTTGTTGGCCCGTTATCGCGAGATCTTTCTTGAATTGGATCAGTCGAGGGCTTTGCGGGCTGGGTTGGGTCTGGGCTGAGGCCGGTGTTAGACCTACCCAGGCAATCGCCATTAACAGCGTGCTTAGAATTTTGTGGATCGTCATAGTTGTCGGTGATTGCCGATTAACACGATCGTGTAATGTCTGCATCCGGCCAAAAGTAGTACGCGAAAAACACTCAATCTCGTGATGCGGCCTGCAGCGACTCCAAATACTATCGCAGCATTCGATGCCACCAACATAGGAGCTGTCATGATTCATTATCAGGACCGATGGGCTGTCGTAACTGGAGCGTCGTCAGGGTTGGGCCGAGGGCTCGCTGCACGACTCGCTGAGCGAGGCATGTCTCTTGTGCTGACCGGCCGCAACGAGGCCCGCCTGGAAGAAGCAGCACTGGAGATCCGGTTCGCTGCTCCACGCGTGAAGGTCGAGACTGTGGCAGCAGATCTCGCGACCCAATCGGGGGTCTCTGCTCTGATCGATCACGTTGGCGACCGGCCGATCGAGGTACTGGTCAACAATGCGGGGTTTGGCAGCTATGGAGCCTTCGCCGAAGCCGACCCCGATCGCGAGGACGAGGAGATCGCCGTCGACGTCAGTGCGGTGGTCACGCTCGCGCGAGCGTTTCTGCCCGGAATGATCGAGCGACGGAGTGGCGGAATTCTCAACATCGCGTCGACGATCTCGTTCCAGCCCGCGCCTTACCAGGCAGTGTACGGCGCGAGCAAAGCATTCGTGTTGTCGTTTAGCCAGGCGTTGTGGGCCGAAGCGCGTGCGGCAGGCGTGGCTGTTACCGCACTATGTCCTGGTCCAACTCGTACAGGTTTTGTCGACGCGTTGCGGGCGGATGTTGCGCACACGGCGATCTATAGCCGGCTTGCAGAACCCGGACCCGTGATCGAGGCGGGGCTACGCGGATTGGACAAGGGACGCGCAGTGGTGATCCCTGGTCTGCGCAACTGGTTGGTCGCGCAAACCGCACGGTTCACGCCGCGCGAGTGGATGACACTGATCACCGCGCGGTTACTCGGCGCAGGCAAGAAGGTCGGTCGACCGTCGATCGTCGTTCGCAACGAGATCCTGATTCCCGCGCCGGCTGAACGATTGTGGGATCTTTTAACGGACGTTGAAAGCTGGCCCTCGTGGTACCGCGCGTGTCGGTGGGTCCACGTCGAATCGACTGACAGTGCCGGCCGAGTGACGTCGTTTCGCTGGAAGGCACATCCGGTCGAACTTTTCAGCACTGTGGTCGCCAGCAATCGACCGCACACGTTCACTATCAATGCGAAAGGTTTGGGCGTATTCGCGGCTCGTAAGTTCACGTTCCGCCCGGCTGCTGATGGTCTGAGCACCGTCGTCGTCAGTGATGAAACCCAGGTTGGACCACTTCCGTGGTTCGGTCGCGCATTCGTCGCGCGGCGGTTGCATGCATCGAACCAGACGATGTTTGAAGATCTGGCCCGGGCCGCCGGCCGCGAAGTCGCGACGCAAGCGACACCCGCAGCGGCGTGACGCACGCACCGCTTGGACATAATCGATTGCGGTGTCAAGATCTCGACTCGTTTGGTCATGACACCTCTTCCCGAACAATTAACGTTGCGAGCGGCGCAATGGAACGTTGCCGTTCTCGACTGCAAAGAAACTGAAGGCTCCCTCCTTGGATATGGTCTGCGCAGCGGCAATCGCGTCGTACTCAAGATAAGTAAAACAGCCGGCGACGAGTGGAAATCAGGCGACGTCCTGCGTGCCTTTCAAGGCTCTGGTACCGCCAGAGTTCTTGAATCTGTTGATGGCGCTGTGTTGCTGGAACAACTCGATCCTGCAACGCAGTTGGTCGAACTTGTCCGCCAGGGTCGTGATGAGGAAGCGACTGCGATTTGTGCTCGAGTGATTTCTCAAATGGCCCAACACGAGCCGCCCGCAGGTTGTCCCACCGTACTCGACTGGGCACGTGGATTCGATCGGCATCTTGGCCAATCCAATGACCTGACGATACCAACGCAATTAGTGGAAAGCGCTAGAGAAACTTATCTGAGACTGGCAACGTCCCAGAAACAAACGATGTTGCTTCATGGCGATCTACATCATTACAACGTTCTGTATGATTCAGATCGCGGTTGGGTGGCGATTGATCCGAAAGGCGTGGTCGGAGAACTCGAGTACGAGCTCGGGGCAATTATCAGAAATCCTTTTGAACTTCCTGACTTTTATACGTCGCGCACAGTTGTCCAACGGCGGCTGCACCAACTCACCCGCGTTCTTGGACTGGATTACGATCGCGCGCTCAGTTGGACGTTTGCGCAGGCGGTGCTGTCAGTGATTTGGAGCGTTGAAGATGGCTTTACCGTTACTCCGGCCCACCCGGTTTTGCGTCTTGCGGACGCGATCATAAACGTTGCCAGCTAGCGCGGCGTTCAAGGCTATAATCCTGCGCGACTCTCACACCTCCCGCCCCAGGCAGTTCTTTCACTGAGTGTTTCCATCAACGAAGGGGCCACAACATGCAACACCAAATCCGCTCGACTACAACGGCGCCTCGCCGATTTAAAGTTCCCTGTACACTTGATCGCGCGGTCGACGGTACTGCCGCCTCGTGCATTCCCGGCACGTGACATTTAGGTTCGCGGGGGAGGGGCGATGTGTCCTTACCCGGATTCAGACGAAATTAATGGGTTGCCGGATCCGGCGTCTCCGCTCCGGCTTCGAGAAAGTCAAAATCGCAACCTTTGTCGGCCTGCGTGACGTGTGCGGCGTAAAGCGCGCCGAAGCCACGTTCGTAGTGCGGCGGCTGTGGTTTCCAATCCGCACGTCGCCTGGCCAGCTCATCGTCATTGACGCGAAGTTCCAATTTACGTGCGGCGACGTCTAACTCGATCAGATCGCCATCGCGCACCAATGCCAGTGGCCCACCGATGAACGACTCGGGCGAGACGTGCAACACACACGCGCCGTACGAAGTACCGCTCATGCGCGCATCGGAGATCCGGACCATGTCGCGTACGCCTTGAGTCAGCAGCTTGCGAGGTAACGGCAGCATTCCCCACTCGGGCATGCCCGGACCGCCGAGTGGTCCTGCGTTTTGCAGCACCAGCACCGAATGCTGGTCCACCGGCAGAGCGTCGTCGTCGATGCGGGCTAGAAGGTCGTCGTAGTTCTTGAACACGACAGCGCGTCCGACATGCTGCAACAAACGCGGTTCCGCGGCGGTCGGTTTTATCACCGCGCCGTCCGGCGCCAGGTTGCCGTAAAGAACTGCCGTCCCGCCTAAAGCAGAGACAGGTTGCTGTAGCGGTCGAATAACCTTCTCGTCAAAAACGCGCGCGGTGTCAAGGCCTTCGCCGAGTGTTTTGCCTGAGACAGTCGCAGCATCGACGTCGAGCAGTCCGCGAATCTGTTTGAGCAGGGCGCGCAGACCGCCGGCGTAGTAGAAATCCTCCATCAGGTACTCGCCGGAGGGACGGAGGTTCGCAATCATCGGCGTGCGCTGGGAGATCTCGTCGAATTGCTTCAACTCGAGATGAATGCCGGCGCGACCCGCCAGTGCCACCAGGTGAATGATCGCGTTGGTCGATCCGCCGATCGCCATATCGGCCGTGATCGCGTTCTTGAATGACGACTCTGACAGAATGTCGCGCGGCTTGAGATCGTCCCAAACCATTTCGACGATCCTTCGTCCACAGCTTGTCGCCATGCGCGCGTGGTTTGCATCGACCGCGGGTATCGATGACGCACCCGGTAACGTCATGCCGAGTGTTTCGGCTATCGCAGTCATCGTCGATGCGGTGCCCATCGTCATGCAATGGCCCGGGCTGCGCGCGATCCCGTCCTCTATTTCTGACCAATCACAATCACTAATGTTGCCCGCCCGCTTCTCCGCCCAGAATTTCCAAACGTCACTGCCGCTGCCGAGCACTTTCCCGTTCCAGTTACCGCGCAGCATCGGTCCAGCCGGAAGATAAATCGCGGGCAGGTTCATGCTGATCGCGCCCATCAACAAACCCGGCGTCGTTTTGTCGCAACCGCCCATCAGCACGACGCCGTCGATCGGTTGACTGCGCAACAACTCCTCCGTCTCCATCGCGAGGAAGTTGCGATACATCATCGGACTCGGCTTCATGTAAGTTTCGTTGACGGGCATGGCAGGCAGTTCAACGGGAAAACCGCCGGCCTGCCAAACTCCACGCTTAACTTCCTGCGCGCGATCGCGAAAATGACTGTGGCACGTAGTGAGGTCGCTCCAGGTGTTGACGATCGCGATCACAGGCTTGCCCTGAAAATCCTCGAGCGCATAACCCATCTGCTTGGTGCGCGAGCGATGACCAAACCCGCGCTCGTCGTTGCCGCCTAACCACCGATGGCTGCGAAGCTGATCCGGAGTTTTCTTCATGGGGACGGATTCTAACATCACGCATTGTTCGAAAGGGGATTCTCTCGGAACCGATGGTCGCGGCCACTTCGCCAACCCGAAATACTGGTTTCGGAGATGCGCGCGGGATTCAAGTCGCTGCGTTAGTCGTGACACAGATCCCCAAGTCCTGCGAACTGGTTGCACGCCGAAGGCGTTGGCTATGTGAGCCTGGGGTTGCTTCAACCCTGGGCTCATAACCAGTCAACTTTCTATTGCGACATTCGAATTCTGCTCGTATACTCACGCGCGTTCGAAAAGTTCCAGTCTGCGCGAGAGGTCAAGGGTTAAGTCTCGCTAGCCCATCCCGCTTTTCTCGCCGGTTCACAAAGACAGTCTCCTGTTCTAGTTTGAGTTATCAATTCGTAAGCCTGCTCCCACAAGCTTATTGATGAGGTCCACTCGATGGCCGAAGCCAAATCTCCGTCAACAAAAGATCTCCTCTTATTAATCACCGGCCTGCAAGTCCCCACAACGCCCCCGAAAAAGACTGACTCGGGAGACGTCTATTGGCTGAAGGAAGCCACGACCAACGAAGATCGCGAACTCCGCGAGTCGCTGTTCAATCCACTCTGGATTCTCAGCCCGATGAAGGCCTGGGAAGGTGTCCGCTTTCGCGACTGGCTGTTCGCCACGCTATTCAAAGGCATGGCCGGCGACAAACACGATTTCGTCGCCATCGCCGAACCGCTGCAGGCTTCGATCGATGTCCTCGACAAAGAGTTCACGAAGGGCATGAAGGGCGTTAACAAAGCCATCAACGACATTCTCACAACGAAAGAGGGCCGGCCGCGCAGCCTCTTCAATACTTTGTCACTCGGAATCTCGCGCCACGTAAAGAATGGGAAAGAAGTGTTCATGTTCGGCGCGGGAATCAGACGTCGTGCTCGCTTCTGGCGAACGGACAGCACGGCCATCCAGGCTGACGTCGAGTTTTTCGTACCCTTCTACGAGATCCCAAACTCGGAACCATCAGGACCAGAACCCTCCAGCGTTTACTCGATCAACGCCGGCATCTGTATTTCACATTCAGACGGCAGCGCGATCCTCGACAAGAAGATCGACGACGAAGAGCTCATCGCGATCCGTTTCAACATCCGCGCTCCTTTTCGAACACGATGGAGCCAGCGATTCAAGAGCAGCGAGTACCACCTCGATACCATCTTTGATGATCCCGAGGTTCAGATTCAAAAGCGATCGCGACCGAACGCACAAACTCTGACCTCCGGCTGGCACAACTTCGCCGGCTGGGAAAAATTCAGTAAAGAGTTTTGCACGTCCCTCGAAGGCAAAGAACTACTGAACGTGCCGATTGGTCCACTGCTGCTGGAAACGATCTCAGATCCGGCCGGCATCAAGGACATCATTCTCAAGCAAAAGAAACGTACGGAGATCAAAACCGAGTTCGCGGAATCCATGAAGGATTTCAAAGACACGATGAGTCTCCTCGAAAGCATTTCGCAGTGGAAGCCACCTGACGTACCAACCTCGAGCCCGAATTCCGGTCAACGCAAACTCGGCCACCTGCTCGCATCACTCGGCTTCATGACGGCGAAAGGCGGTGCTGACGCTGAGTACACGTTCGGTCTCGAAGAAGGCTTGACGAAGTGGGACGTCGTCAACCGGATCTTCGCCGAGCTCGACGGTCATCCGCTCTACGTAAAAGGAACGGATCCGAAAAAGAACAACGAAGCCCGTATTGCCGTCTCACTTGCTTCTCAACGATCGGAGACGGAAGAAAACAAAAACTACTTTGGTCTCGCGGCCCTCATTTACAACATCGGAGCCAAAACCGTTGCACCGGACGACCCTCAGAAAGACGACAAGTCCGAAGGCCCGAAGCTCGTCATCAGCAAAGAGAATTTCAGCAAAGACGACAGCATCTTCCTCGACGAAGATGAGGAAGAAGAAGAAGAGGGCGGCGGCGGAGAAGAGCCTGAGGAGCCGGAAAAGAAAGACGAAAAGAAGAGCACACTCGAAGTCTTTGCGCATCTCGGCAAGTGGTTGAGCGGCGAAACGCTCGACGACAATTGGTATTCACGCCTGCTCCCGCAACCCGAGAAACCGGAGAACCGTCGCGTTCCCATTCCCGGCATTCGTATCCTGCCTCTCAAACGAACACAGTTACCCAAACCGATCACCGGCAATCAGCAGGCGACCTTCGCCTGGACGCTGCGCGCCGACCTTCTCAGCGTTGGCGTTGACATCAAGAGCGCCACGAAAGACGGACTGGTGTTTCTGCAAGGTCTCGCCGGACACTTCGGTCTCGGCGCTATCGAGATACGTCTTGCGATCAAGGCCTCTGCCGAAGACATGGCGCCCTATTCTGCCGACGACCGTCCGAAAGAATGGTTTGATCGTTTTTCGATCGGCGTGGGTGTGAAGCTCAAAGATTTGCGTCTCTCGTTTGGTCCGAAAGAGGAAGAGAAAAAAGAAGAAGAATCGGGCAACGAGATCATCGACGGTTTGCAGAAACTACTCTCTGACGATTGGACCGTCGTACCCGCGCCGAAGAAACCCGCCGACACAAAAGTAAGGACCAGGCTCAGCGCGAAAAAGAAAGACAAGTTTTCGATCTCGTTCGGCTATCTCAGCCCACTCATAATAGACAGCAAAGGAACACTCGACGTTCAGCTTTACGACGAAAAAGGAAATCGCGGCAAGATGGCGTTGATCCCGATCGATCGTCAGGGCGGTCCGATCTACCTGCGACAAATCGGAATCGGTTTGAAAGGCGTCGAGAATATCGAGCTCGCCAAAGGTCTCCCTAACAGCGCGCAACTGACGGTCTCGATCACGGGCGGAATACGTCTGCCGGTTTTTGAGATGGGATTCATCGGCGCGAAGCTGATGTTTCCGCTGAACAATCCTTCGGCATTCCAGTTTGCGCTCGATGGATTGGACATCTCGGTCAAGATCGGCACCCTCGCTATTTCCGGCAGCTTCTTCAAGAGCGGCATCGAGTACGCAGGCATGCTCACCGTCGATCACCCGAAAGCGTCGTTTTCCGCGATGGGTTTTTACGGCAGCCTGAAGGCCTTCCACATGTCGCGCGACGCTGAGATCCTCACGGAGCTGAACCGAGGCAACGTCCATAAGAAACTCAAAGACAAGCTGATCGCGAACAAGATCACTCCGGCAGATTCATTCCCCGTCAAACGAGGTCATGCGGCAGGTGAGTGGGAACTCAAAGCCAGCGACAACACGCGCTACACGATCACCGACGAAGACGACAAGCTCAACGTCCTGCGTCCTGACAAGACGTTCTTCATTTACGCGATGCTCACTGCCGCATCCGGCGGTGGTCCAACATTCGGCCCGATTCAATTTACGGGTATCGCGTTGGGTTACGGCTACAACCGCAAGATGATCGTGCCGCGCATCGAGAAGGTAGCGGAGTTTCCCATGGTCCAGATGATCATGGGCGAGGGCGGTTATCAGAAAGACGACAAGAGTCTCGACCCGCGCACCCAGCTAGGTAAGCCGCTCGAAGATCCGGTTGGGATGCTGGAGAAGATGAAGGACTTCGTTGTCGCGCAACAGGGGCAACAGTTTGCTTGCGGCGGCGTGCGTTTCACAATCGGCGGAGTGGTTGACTGTTTCGCGCTGCTGGTGGTGCAGTGGAACGAGAAAGATTTTGAACTTTCGCTGCTGGGACTGGCGCGTTTTCGTCATACGAAGGATTTGAGCGCCGCGCCGATCTGCTACGTCGAGATGCAGATCCTGATGTCGCTCAAACCGAGCGAGGGCACGTTCCAGTTACAGGCGCTGCTCACCAACAACTCGTGGATCATTCACAAGGACTGCAAGCTCACTGGCGGGTTCGCGCTGTTCATTTGGTTTGGCGGCCCGCACAAGGGCGATTGGGTGATCACCTTCGGAGGTTATCACCCGCGCTTCGTTCGTCCCGCGCATTACCCAATCGTTCCGCGTCTCGGATTGAACTGGTCCGTTAACGATCATCTCTCGATCAAAGGTGGCATGTACCTCGCCATCACGCCCTCGTGCGGAATGCTTGGCGCGAGGTTGGAAGCGACGTTTCACTCCGGACGCGTCTCGGCGTGGTTCACGGCCTACCTCGACGTCATCATTAATTGGAAGCCGCTGTTTTTTGAGGCCGAACTCGGCATCTCATTGCGAGTCGAAGCCTCGCTTTGGCTGTTTACGCTCAAGGTAACGATTGGCGCGAGTATCCAGTTGTGGGGACCACCATTCGGCGGCATTGCCCGCATCGATCTCACGGTCATCTCGTTTGATATCGACTTCGGAAATAAGCGGCCGGAGCCACCTGAGCTGGTGAAGACGTGGCAGGAGTTCTGTCACAACTTCCTCAACATGAGCGGAAGCGACACGAAAGTCGTCAACGATCCGGTACGAGCGTTTCCGATGGTCCAACCGAATCTCGCCGGCGGACGCAACAACGTCAGCAGCATTCCAAACTCCCGCCGCGATGAACCACAGCCGAATCGCGACGACGACATTTGGAAAGTACGTGCGGACGAATTGGAGTTCGCTGCTGCTTCAGCAGTTCCCGTGTCGGCAGTGAGTATCGGTCGAGTCAAGACGAACAGTGCATCGGAAGGCGTTCAGTCGAGCAGTTTTAGTGGCTTGCCGTTGATGGTGAACAAGGCGTTAGCGTTGCAAAACTCCCGGCAGATTACCCCGAAGAAGCCGCAGAAGTTGGGTGCTTATCCGATGGGCAAGTCGGTCGATTCCGTGCTCAACGTCACGATCGTTCCGGAGGACGGTGCAGAGCCGCCTGAGTTGTCGACCTGGACCATGGAAGAGGAGATCAGCTCGATGCCCGCGGCGCTTTGGGATCCGGCGAAGCCAAACCTGCGGCCTACGGAACCGAGTGCGAAATTGCTCGGCGGCTGTATCACCGGAATCAAGAAACTAAAACCGCCGCGAGGGAAACTCGGGAAAGAAGCTGTTCCTCCACCAATAGAATGGCTGGTGCTCGATCCGGGTACGGTTCCGAGGTCCGAGACGCTGCAGGAGATTCCGTCCGCCACGAGCAGTCGCGATATTCGCTCGACAGTCGCCGGCAAGCAGGACAATCAGAAGAACGTTGTCGACGCACTCAAGACAGCCGGTTTCGCTCTCACCTGGGAAAAACAAGATCCTGCTAAGGTCAGCTTCAGAGAATTGAACGCCGCTCCGCTCGCAGGCTCAGTCGCGGCTTAACTCAGACACAAGCATTTGCATCGCTAGAATCACCACTAACTCAACATGGCGAACGATATAACCTTCTACGACAACTACGAAGCACCATTGCCTGCCGGCAACTACCGCATCGTTCTACAGCAGACGGTGAACCTCGAAGGCGATGCAGCGCGTCATTACTATCGCGATCAGAAGTTCGAAGTCCTCGCGCCGCGTTACGCCATCGACGCCGACGAGATTCAGGCGTACTTCCCTCCGAGCGGCGGCGTCGCGGATTACCGGCACATCCTGCCGCACATCGTGCTTGGCAGCCGCAACCTGCCGTGGGAAAGAAGGCCCGGCAAAGCCGGTGAACCATGGCTCGCCTTGCTGGTAGTTTCCGAACAGGACGTCATCGACGGCACAGTCGTCTTCAAAACAGGGACAGTCGCCGATCTAAAACCGCAACGTGCGGACGATCTGAACATTGATGATAGCCAGCTCAGCGAGTGGTGGCGCGACGATCCAGTTGGACGCGTGCTTCTGCCACGGTTTACGCGAACGGAAGACGCGAACACTCCTGTCAGGCTGCTTGATCTGAATCTCGACCTCTTTCGCAAACTGTGCCCGAATCGCAAAGAGCTTCCGCTTCTTGCTCACATTCGCCACGTGGACATCGCTGACAAGATTCCGCTGGAGATGGTTGCAGCCGGTGAGTTCTCGGTTCTGGTTGCCAACCGTTTCCCGCCACTCGGCGCGAACACCGTCTACCTCGTCTCACTCGAAGGTTGGACCGATCTGCTCGACAAACCAGCAACGCCGTCGCAGGAACGCGTGCGGCTCATCACGCTTGGCAGTTGGAACTTCGTGAACGATCCAAAAGGACACGACACCTTCGGCGGCCTGATGCAGCAACTCAAAAAAGACTCGAATGTCTTCGGCATCACATTGCCTGCAACTTCCGGCGACGCGTATGTCGACAAAGCCCTCAAGCGTGGTTACGTCCCGATCGACTACAAACCTGTCGACAGCACTCCGGCGGTCGCCTGGTATCGTGGACCGTTATCGCCACTCACGAGAAATCGTCTCTCGCAAACGGTTTTTGAACGCGCGGATGCAGCGATGATTCTCGACACGGGCAACGGGATCCTCGACGTGTCGTATGCA
>JAICGQ010000114.1 GCA_025923035.1 Pyrinomonadaceae bacterium
AACTGTTCAGCGACAACGCGCTGAGAAACTCGTTCCAGCGCCGCTTCCAACTCGCGACCGGCAGTCGCCGCATCGTCGGCGATGATCATTTCGAAATCCTGACCGCCACTGACACGCCGTCGCGAATGGTTCTGCAACAACACGCCGGCTTCACGATGAATGCGGCCCGTGGCGACGATCACGAGATGCGACGCCTCCGTCTCGATCTCCAGATCGATGGCCCAACGCGCAAACGCCGGCGTCAGATCTCCATCGCGAGTCACCATCAGAAACGATTCGCCGCAAATGTTCGCCATCAACTGTCCGTAACCGTTGCCTTCCGATGGTCCAACGGCGATCTCGCGTTCCGGTACACCCATTTCGCGCAACAGAAAATGAATGCGGCTGACGAGCCACGATCCATCTTCTAACAATGACGATGCGAGTTGCGTCGGCGCGATTACCTCTTCAACGTTTTCGTCGGCGACGGGCGCGCCACATTCGCTGCACGTCGCATCACTGACCGTGACTACCGCGAGCGCGTGAGGGTTGGGGAGTCGAAACAGTGCGTGTCCAGTCTTGCGACAACTTATTTGGACCTCCCGTTCGACGAGTCCGGCGTCTTCGAGTCGTTGAATCGGGACGTTACTGGAATCGGTGTTGCCGGTGAGAAGTTTGGCGGCGTAACCCTCCTGGTGGGCGTTGCGCGCCGTGCGCAGGAAAACGCGCGCGCCTTCGTCCTCGAGTTTCGACGCGGCAAGAATGCGTTTGCTCATCGTCTCTTTGCGCAGGCTGGTGAAAAGCGAATCCGCGTCCTGTCGCTCGACGAAAGTGCGGAAGCCCTGCGGCATCGACGCTTTGCCGAGCTCCCACTGCGGGAAGTCGCCGTTGCGATCTGCGCCGAGCAGACTTCGAAGCTGCTCGCAAAACGAGTCGAGCTTGCGGAACGGTTCCGGCGTCTGTGCTTCGTAGACGATGCCCGCGCGAATGAACGACGTCGGTTCGTTTTCGAAGAGCAGAAACAGGACGTAGTCAGGAAAGCAAAACAGGTCGCCACGAACGTACGGCTCGTCAATTGTGGTCCTGGCCGTCCTGGTCCACGAAGCTAGTGACGACTCGACTTCGCTCACCTGGTCCAGGCTCAGCAGCACGTCTTCAAAGCAACGAAGGCGAGTTGAGCGGATCAGCGGCGTGAGTTGTCGCTCCTGGAGCTGTTGCAGCAATCGGGTGCGGGCGTCGCCTTCGACGGCGTAGTTCAGAGTTTTGCTTTCAAGAAACAGCATCGGGATACCTTTCATTCTTGCGGGCGGACGGTGATGGTGACTGTTTCGCCGCCGTTCGTGGTCGACGCAAAGCGGCGCTGCCGCGCGATGCGCAGCGCGAGTGCTTCATAACTCTCCATGCCGGGTTTGGGATTGGCGATCGATGCCTTCAACACACGACCGTTTTCGACCTGCATCACGACTTTTATTGATTGGGAATCCGTCTTCTCCGCCGTTTTCTTTTTGGCCACGGATGGAGCACGGGTTGGTTTCGGAGCGGGCTCAACAGGAGTCGGAGCTACTGGAATCGGCGCCGGCTGGGGAGCCGCGGAAACTACAGGAGTGGAAACTTCCGTCTTGAATCCGTTTGTGACCGCAATCACCGTCGACAAGCCCACGCCAATCAACACGGCAGTCACCAACAACACCGATCGTTGCTGGACCAGCATCGACGTTCGCGGCGCCGCCGGAAGCGCCAGCGGTTCGGCTCGCGCAGGCACAGCGGCGGCCACCGGCATGGCTTCGATCTGCAACGCGCTTTCGTCCCAACATCCGAGCAGTTCGGAAACCACTCGTTGCAACGACGGCTCGATAGACCGACGCGACGACTGAATCAACGGATTGAAATTAAAGGCCGCTTCCGGTTGGGCCATCGCGACGACGATCGCCTGAAGCCCCGTCAGTTCATTCAGGCGCGCGTCAATCAACTCGCCGTTCTGGAAGAAGAACGTCGCCGGACCTTTCGCATACTCGATGAGCAATCGTCCCGACTTCCGTTGATGACGAAGAATCCCGATGAGATCTGACAGGGGATAGTTGTTGAGGTGTCCAGTCAATACGACAAACCGATCATTCATTGCTACTCCTACTGAAACGGACTACTGGCAGCCTGCGCCACCGCGGCGGCAGGGGAAGTTGTATTCGGGAAACGTGGCCGCGAGTTTCTTTGCAAGGCTCGGGTCAAGCCTCTGGAGTATTCGATACTCAGCCATCAATCCGTTCGTGTCACTCAACTCCTGGTACGCCATTGCGAGGCCGTAGTGCGCCTTCGCCATCCTTGGGTTCAACGTCGTCGCCTTCTTGAACGCGTCGATTGCGTCGCGGAATTTGCGCGTGCGGAAGCTGGCGAAGCCCAGCCCGTAAAAAGTCTCGGACGTTTCCGGGTTCAGCTTGGCCGACTCCTTGAACGCCTTGATCGCCTCGCGATCCTTCTCGAGTTTCAGGTATGCGTGACCGAGATTCAGGAAGACTTCCGCCGAGCCCGGTTCGAGCTTGATTGACTGCAGGAACGACTCCACCGCGCCCCGCATGTCACCGGCTTCGAACTGTCCGCGGCCGCTCAGGTAGAGATCATT
The DNA here is from genome assembly GCA_025923035.1 of Pyrinomonadaceae bacterium. Lineage (GTDB taxonomy): Bacteria > Acidobacteriota > Blastocatellia > Pyrinomonadales > Pyrinomonadaceae > PSRF01. The sequence goes on from JAICGQ010000114.1 coordinate 2,597, forward strand.
TGCCAGCTTCTGAACGGAAGAGACGGGCGCCGGCTGTAAAGCAACGGTCGTCGGTGTCGATGTTGGCTTGGTCTCAGGTTTAAATTCGGATTTTGGTTGCGGCTGAACCGGAACAGGCTCCACGTCGTCGGCTTCCTTGTTCTTGCGAGCCGAGAATGCGGATTCAACCTTCGCAACTCGTTCCAACATTAGCGGCGGCTCACCAGCGTCACTCAATGAACTAGTCGATGACTCGCGAAGCCCAACTCTCAATACATCGACTGCGGTGATTTCGCGGACGGACGGGTCCGGAACTGTGACAGCAATGGGTTCGGGAGCGGCAGCCGGCTTCTCGGATTCGGCAACGACGGGCTGCTCGACGGCCTTCGCGACGTTGTCGTCAAAGTAGTAGGTGACAGTGCGGTACGTAACCTCGACGGGCTCGCGCTTCAGTTGCCCGTTCTCGAACACGACGAGATTGGTGACCATCCTGGTCCAGTTACCAAACTTGTCGAAATCATACGTGTAGGCCTCGCGGCTGAGGATCGCCCCGTTGTCGTCGCGCAGCGTCATCTCGGTGATGTTGCCGCGCGCGTCGTATTTATATTCTTCTTTGCCTACAAGCGAATTGCCGATCGGGTAGGAGGTATTCTCAATGCGGTTACCCTTGATCCCGTAGGTTGTTAGTTCAACTAATTGTGGTGGCCCTTCGACCGAGTGCCCCTCCTTGACCTCGATCCTGGCAGTCTCCGTCTTAACTCGCCGGACGGATCCGACGAGTCCATCTTGTTCCTTGGTGCTGTCGAGGACGGAAATCGCAGGTCGCGCCGAAGCAGTGACACTGTTTTGCGCCTGGACCGGCGCGGTGAAAGTCAATACGGGCCCCAGTAAGAGAACAGCAGGCACAATACGCCTATAAATGTTCATCTCGACTCCTCCAGTTTCAAATAGCGAAACGTGAGACAAGGTAGTCGGGGGGCCCACTATCTTGTGCAAACTGGTGCGAAGAATACAATAAGTGGTTCGAAATTAATAGAGGGTTGTGAGAATTTGTACTTTTGTGCTTTGGACCTGGTGCGTTGAGCTTGTTAGTGGTCAGTAGTCAGTGGTCCGTAGTCCGTGGTATTAGCCAGGCGGACAACTGATTACCGACCAGACAAAATACAAAGCACCAGGTACAAAGAAGTAATTACTGTTCGTCGCTGAACTTGTAGCCGATACCCCAGACAGTCAGCACCATCTGAGGGTTCTCCGGGTTCTCCTCGATCTTGGCCCGCAGACGATTGATGTGAGAATCGATCGTGCGGTCATAACCTTCGTAGGAGTAGTCCCAGATTTTTTCCAGCAGGTACTTGCGCGGAAAAACGCGGCCCGGGTTCGACGCAAAGAGCCGAAGCAGATCAAACTCTTTCGGCGTCAATTCCACCTGGCGGTCGCCGATGGTGACTTCGCGCTTAGCGGAGTCGATGCGCAGCCGGCCGCGAACGATCGGCGCCTCGTCTCGCATGCCCTCGGTACTCGGCCCGTTACGCGTTCGGCGCAACACCGACTTGATACGCGCTTCGAGCTCGCGCAGGCTGAAGGGCTTCGTGATGTAATCGTCGGCGCCCATCTCCAGCCCGAGGACTTTGTCGACGACGTCGTCCTTGGCGGTCAACATCAAAATCGGCAGGTAGCCGACCTTTTCCCTGAGTTCCTTACAAACTGCGAGGCCGTCCATCTTGGGCAACATCAAGTCGAGGACGACGGCGTCCGGCGGATCGTCCAATGCTGCCTTCACGCCATTGAGGCCGTCTTCAACAGTCCTAACGTTGTAGCCTGCGCGCGAAAAGTACTCGCTGATCGCGGTCGAGATGTTTTCGTCATCCTCGACGACGAGCAGAGAAACTTTCCGTTCGCCTGAGTCGGGCACAGGGAAACCGTCTTTAGTGGTTTTCTGTCTGTCAGTAGCTGTAGCCATCGAAGTATAAGTCGAATCTAAAACTGACAAGCAGGAGGCTCAGAGGGCAAGCACCACGGGGTCTTTCGGCGCACTCGGTTCAGCCGGAGATACTACAGGAGAATTGGTCCGGTGTACAAGTACTAAAGTTCCCTACCTTAAAATCCCTCGCCCTGACTGTGCTTGAAGTGATCTGGTATCCTGCGTCCTGAAGGAGACAATAGAGCCATGACCCCTGAAGAACGAAACGACCTCATTGCAATGTATGCTGCGGGCTATCAAGAGGTGGAGCAGGCGCTCGCCGGTTTTCCCGCCGAGAGCTTGAGCGCTCGTCCAATCCCCGGAAAGTGGAGCGCGCGCGAGATAGTCCATCACCTGGGCGACAGTGAAAGCACTTCAGCGTTCCGCATCCGCAAGCTGCTCGCCGAAGATAACGCCATCATCGAAGGCTACGATCAGGACCAGTTCGCCACCAGACTTCATTACAACGACCGCGACATGGCGCCCGCACTCGAAGCGTTTCGCGCGGCACGCGAAAGTACGGTACCGCTCTTAAGAATGATGTCCGAAGAAGACTGGCAACGCGTCGGCACACACACCGAGAGCGGGCGCTATACAACCGAGAACTGGCTCACGATCTACGCGAACCACGCACACAATCACGCCGCACAAATTCGTCGCCTGCGTGAAGCATTGCACGTTTAGACACGAGAGGCACATAAATCGGAGTGTGTGTTGACAAAGTATTTTCGCGCGAGCAAAATGCGACTTAGCCTCTAATAAATAAAAATTGAACCTTCGCTGCTACAAGGGCAGCTACCAACAAATGAGTGCTGCCACTCTTCTGCAAACATCATTCTCTGATCTGAAACTGGTTCGCCGCGGAAAAGTACGCGATGTTTACGCTGTCGACGACAACAGCCTGCTGATCGTCGCCACCGATCGCATCTCCGCTTTTGACTGCATTCTTCCCACGCCGATCGAACGAAAGGGCGAAGTGCTCACGGCGCTTTCCGAATTCTGGTTCGAGAAGTTGGGACACGTAGTCGCCAATCATCTGATCGCCAGCAAGATGGACGACATGCCTGAGCCCGTGCGACAACACGCACAAACTCTCGCCGGACGATCGATGCTCGTGAAACGCGCGGAAGTGTTTCCCGTCGAGTGCGTCGTGCGTGGTTATCTCGTCGGCTCAGGTTGGAAAGACTACAAGCGCACCGGCGAAGTCTGCGGCCACAAACTTCCGGAAGGTTTGCAGGAGTCCGCAAAACTGCCCGCAGCGATCTTCACGCCATCAACCAAGGCCGAACAGGGACACGACGAAAACATCACCGAAGATCAGGTGCGCGATCTGATCGGCGCCGAACAAACAGCATTGCTGCGCGACACGTCGCTGCGTCTCTACACCGAAGCGCACAACTACGCGCGCGAACGCAACATCATCATCGCCGATACGAAGTTTGAATTCGGCCTGGATCAGAATGGAGAGCTGTTACTGGTGGACGAAGTGTTGACGCCCGACTCCTCACGCTTCTGGCCAGCGGACTCGTACGAACCCGGGCGTTCACAACCGTCGTTCGACAAACAATTCGTACGCGACTATCTCGAGACCCTCGACTGGGACAAGCAACCGCCGGCACCGGCGATCCCGGACGAAGTCGCGAAAGCCACCACCGCCCGTTATCTCGAAGCTTACAGACTGCTGACAGGAAAAGAGCTTTGATTCACAACCGTCTCGAAACCCTAATCGACGAGATGTTGGAGGGTCACATCCTCCTCGATGAAGCCATCGGGGAGTTTGAGAAGCTATACATAAAGAAGGCGCTCGCCAGGAACAAACAGCACCTTTCGAAGACCGCCGTCGTCCTCGGTATCCACCGAAATACCCTGGCCAAACGCGTCGCCACCTACGAAAAGCAGGACCGCAACGGCACCCGCCCCCTCAAACGCGCCGCCCGTTAGCGCGCCCGGTTGACAACAACTCCAGACCGCTCTATTCTTGGCACTCAATCTCATAGAGTGCTAGCTATAAACCCAAATTCATTAAATTCTTCAGGCAAATTCGAAAGGAGACCAAGGTATGGCAACCAATATCAGGCCTCTTCATGACCGCGTGATCGTCAAGCGGATCGAGGAAGGCGAGCAGGTGCGGGGCGGCATCATCATCCCCGACACTGCCAAAGAGAAACCCCAGGAAGGCGAAGTCGTAGCCGTAGGCGAAGGCAAATACAAAGAAGACGGAACCCGTCAGCCACTCGATGTGAAGCAAGGCGACCGCGTTCTCTTCGGCAAGTACAGCGGCTCGGAAATCAAGATCGACGGCGAGGAACTGCTGATCATGCGCGAGGATGAGATTCTCGGCATCCTCGAGCGCGCCGGCGCAGCGAGCGGGAAGAAAGGTGGAAAATAACGATGGCAAAGCAAGTAATTCACGGTGAAGACTCGCGGGCGGCGATTTTGCGCGGCATCAACCAGCTCGCCGACGCGGTGAAGATCACCCTCGGTCCAAAGGGCCGCAACGTGGTGATCGACAAGAAATTCGGCTCACCCACAATCACCAAGGACGGCGTCACCGTCGCGAAGGAAATCGAGTTGAAGGACGCGCTCGAGAACATGGGCGCGCAGATGGTGCGCGAAGTTGCTTCCAAGACTTCCGACGTTGCCGGCGACGGCACGACCACCGCGACTGTACTGGCGCAGGCGATCTTCCGTGAAGGCGTCAAGACTGTCGCCGCAGGCGCCAATCCGATGGCCCTCAAGCGCGGCATCGACAAGGCTGTCGAGCGCGCGACCGCGGAAATCAAGCGCCTCGCGAAGCCGGTCAAGGGTGATGCGATCGCGCAGGTCGGCACTGTTTCGGCCAACGGCGACACCACCATCGGCAACATCATTGCGGAAGCGATGAACAAAGTCGGCAAAGATGGCGTGATCACGGTTGAAGAGTCGCGAACGATGGAAACGGCGCTCGAAGTGGTCGAAGGTATGCAGTTCGATCGTGGTTACTTGAGCCCCTACTTCGTCACCGATCCGGAACGAATGGAAGCGGTGCTCGACAATCCGCTGATCCTGATCAACGAAAAGAAGATCACGTCGATGAAAGATCTGCTGCCGTTGCTGGAGCAGGTGGCCAAGATGGGCAAGCCGATGCTCATCATCGCCGAAGACGTTGAAGGCGAAGCGCTGGCGACCCTCGTGGTCAACAAGCTCCGCGGCACCTTGAACATCGCTGCCGTGAAGGCGCCCGGATTCGGCGATCGTCGCAAGGCGATGCTCGAAGACATCGCGATTCTCACCGGTGGCAAGGTCATCAGTGAAGATCTCGGCATCAAGCTCGAGAACGTGAAGCTGGAAGACCTCGGCCGCGCCAAGAAAGTGACGATCGACAAAGACAACACCACGATCGTCGAAGGCGCCGGCAAGCAGGCCGACATCGAAGGCCGCGTGAAGACCATGCGCGCCCAGATCGAAGACACCACGTCCGACTACGATCGCGAGAAGCTGCAAGAGCGTCTGGCGAAACTCGTCGGCGGTGTGGCTGTGATCAAAGTCGGTGCCGCGACCGAGACCGAGATGAAGGAAAAGAAGGCCCGCGTCGAGGACGCGATGCACGCCACCCGCGCTGCGGTTGAAGAAGGCATCGTTCCCGGCGGCGGCGTCGCGCTCGTGAGAGCAGCGAAAGCGCTCGAGAAGTTCAGCGTCACCGATGGCGGCGAAGGCGATCCGGACGAGCAGATCGGCGTCAACATCGTTCGTCGTGCGTTGGAAGAGCCGCTGCGCCAGATCGTTCAGAACGCCGGTAAGGAAGGCGCAGTTGTTGTCGAACGGATTCGCAATGAGAAGAGCGAGAACGTCGGCTTCAACGCAGCGACCGAAACGTTTGAAGACCTCGTGAAGGCGGGCGTCATCGACCCGGCGAAGGTCACGCGCACTGCGCTTCAGAACGCGGCTTCAATTGCCGGCTTGATGTTGACGACGGAAGCAATGGTTTCCGAGCTTCCCGAAGACGACAAGAGCAGTCCAGCAATGCCGGGCGGTATGGGCGGCATGAGCGGAATGGGTATGTAATCGACTAACTGACCACGGATTACGCAGGTCTCACATGATCTGCGTAATCTGTGGTTCCACTTCTTCTACCTCGGGCAGTACATCCTCGAGAATCTCTTCCAGCAACTTAGCCGACATATCGAGCGCGGACAGCAGCGGGTGCAGTGAGGCGTGTTCGGTTCGTTCGTTGATGTAGCCTTTCGCCAGATCCTGCGCGAAGGCGAGGGCGACGTACGCTCGCGCGAGCCGCCGGCTGTCAATGTTGCCGAAAAAAGTCATACCTTAAAAACTCAGAAAAGCCCGAATCAGCACCGCTAAAGCGACGGCGCCGCCGCCGATGGTCAGCATCCATTCGACGAGCGGACTGGGACGTCCAAACACACGCCTGCAGATCACCATTCCGCTTTTCCAACCATCTAGCTGATAAAGCGGTACAAGATTTCCGATTGCGAGGGCGAGATTGAGTGCGCCGAAGAGCGTTCCCCACGCCAGCGTACACAACGTCAGGTTCACACCGATTCCGGCGCCCAGGACGAAGAGTTGTTGCATCAGCGGGCGGCTTTGCAGAACGCGCATGTCCATCTGGATGTATGCGCCGATTGGCAGGAGACGCAGTTGGCAATCCACCTCACTGAGGCGAACGCCGTAAAGCTTGGGTCCCCAACCGAGTCCCGCCTGTTTGACCGGCACCGCGCAAATGCGCGCCGCGAAGAAATGTCCCAACTCGTGGAGCACGATTGCGGCCAGCAAACTCACGATTGCATTGACGACGAAGAAGTTCATGTTTTAGTCGGAAAGAAGAACTGCGAGGTGCTGTTCTAGTTCTTCCAGTTGGTGGAGATCGGCTTGGCGCTCTTTGAGCTCGGCGCGGGCGTCGAGAATCAGATAGACAATGGCGCACGTGATCACGACGCCTTCAAGAATTCCGACGCCTCTGTTCATCGTCACGAGAACGAGGAACACCGCGGTCAATGCACACACGTATAGCCTGATAGCCAGCAAAACTGTTTCTCCTATTTGTCGTTCACGGATTTAAAAGATCCAATGTCGGGATGGTTCCAGCTACGTGTTTCGGACCATCTACGTCTCGATTCTAGAAGCCGCGTCCACGATCTAGACACCCACGTCGTCAAACCAAACGCGACATGCGTTTTTGGTAGGAAATTTGACGAAACGCGCAATGGCCCCTGAGTTGCGAGGGGAGCGACGCGTCTGTATCTGTACTTCATAACCTGCCAGCGTGCGCATGGAAGGCCGATGATTCAGTGGCAATCCCTGCCAACGTGTGTGAGTAGGTAGCTTAGGTTCTTGTACTAGCAACCAGGAACTTTCGAGTTAGCAGTCCAAAGCTTTACCTAAAACCTTAACCGGGTCTCGTCAGTTTCTATTAGTCAACACAACTCGAATCACGGTCGCCCCATGCCCCCCACAGGTGTTTGACCGTAGAGCAATCCGTCACGGTTCTTGACGGCCATAACTCGAAGTATTCGGAACCAATAACCCTTTAGGCGTTTTGTTATTCCAGTTTCGAAAGGAGTGCTCCAAAGGTCGATCCGGGTATTGCACGCCTCTCCGTGCAAAGCAGGAATCGATGTTTTCGCCGTACAGGAGTCAGATTACTTAATGCCCCTTGCAACTCCCACTGCTATTGACGGTTGGTCCACCAACCAAACAAACGAGCTCTCCCCATCGGCCAAGATAGCCGGCGATGCGGAGGAGAGTTCCAGATCAACAAATTCGAGAACACCAACTCTCATCGGCGAATCGCCGGTGATGAAGAAACTGTTCTCCGTTATCGGGCGCGTTGCCCCCACTGATGCCTCAGTCCTGATTACCGGCGCGACCGGAACCGGAAAGGAACTTGCCGCACGCGCAATTCACGATCTGAGTCCGAGACGCGACAACGCCTTCGTCGACATCAACTGTTCCGCCATTCCGGAAACACTCATCGAAGCCGAACTCTTCGGTCATCAGCGCGGCACGTTCACTGGCGCGCATGAAAACCGGAGCGGTCTCTTTGAGAAAGCATCCGGCGGCACGTTGTTTCTTGACGAGGTCGATGCACTGAATCTTTCAGCACAGGCGAAGCTGTTGCGTGTGTTGCAGGAGCGAACGGTGCGTCGCATCGGCGCGCGCGCAAACATCGCAATCGACGTGCGCATCATTTCTGCGACCAACTGTGACCTGGCCCAGGCGGTAGCTGAAGGACGTTTTCGTCCGGATCTTTATTACCGCTTACGTGTCCTGCCGTTGCAGTTGCCGGAACTGTGCACGCGTGGTGAAGACGTCAACCTGCTCGTCGATCATTTTCTCCGTTTGAAAGCGGAAAGAATGGGACAACAGCAGGTACGCCACTTTACGCCGGAAGCGATGAACGCACTGCGCGAGTATCCCTGGCCCGGGAATGTGCGCGAACTGGAAAACGCGGTCGAATACGCACTGGCGATCGGCATGGAAGACGAGCTCGGAATGGCGGATCTCCCGATCGAGATCGCCAACCACGTGCCGTCCGATCTTCATGATTTTCGATCGGTGTTGCAGGCGTACATGAACGACACGGTGCCGCTGGCGGAGATCGAGAAGCGTTACATTCTGACGGTGTTGCAGCAGTTTGGCGGCAACCAGGTCCGCGCGGCAGCAGCGTTGGGAATCGATCGCAGCAAGCTTTACCGGCGGTTACGGCAGTACGGTGTGAAGGCAGTGAAGTTTTTCCAGGAAGAAGAGCCGCACGGCCTGCAGTTTCGCGGCGGTAAAACGACGACGACTGCGCACTGACATGAGAGAGAACTGGCCGACCATCGTCGCGGTGATAGTGATCATTATCGGAGTTCTTTACTTCGTAATGAAGCGTCGCCGACGGTAACACAAAGAAGTCTTTGGCTGACCAAGTCGCCCGTGCCTGGCAGCATTGGCGACTGCATCAGATCACGGAGTTTTGCAATGACGCTCGCACGCCCGGTAGATTCTCGTTCCACAATTGCCGTTCCTCAAGAAAGAAAGCGAATCGGTATCTTCGTCATTGCTTACAACGCCGTTAACAAACTCAACTGGACACTCGATCGCATTCCGGAAGAAGTGTGGGACAAAGTCGACGAAGTTTTTCTATTCGACGACTGTTCAACCGACAACACCTACTACGCCGCTGTTGGTTATAAACACGTCAAGACGGTGGAAAAGCTGAACGTCTACCGGAACGCTAAGAACCTTCGTTACGGCGGCAATCAAAAAGAAGGCTACAACTACGCTATCGCTCGTGGACTCGACATCGTCGTGATGCTTCACGCCGACGGACAGTACGCGCCCGAAGTCTTGCCGCAACTTCTCGAGCCGCTCGAACGGGATGAAGCCGACATGGTGTTTGGCTCCCGCATGGCTTCCGGCGGGGATCCGTTAGCCGGCGGAATGCCGTTGTACAAGTACGTCGGGAATCGAATTCTGACCTGGATTGAAAACGGCATCACCGGAATGAAGCTTTCGGAATTTCACTCGGGTTACCGTCTCTATAGCTGTTCCGCGTTGAAGCGAGTACCGTTTCGGCAGAATTCAAATGAGTGGCATTTCGACACTGACATTCTTATCCAGTTTCACGAAGCCGGTCTGCGCATATGCGAGCGGCCCATCCCGACGTATTATGGTGACGAGATTTGCTATGTGAACGGAATGGCGTACGCGTTCAATTGCGTCAAAAGCGCAGTGAAGTATCGCCTGCACAAGGCCAAATTGATTTACGAATCCAAATACGACACGACGGGCGAACAGTACACCTACAAGCGTGCTGATCCGTATAGCAGCCACTCACAGATCATTCAGTGGATTGAACAAGAAAGGCCGCGAGAAGTCTTGGAAGTTGGAACCGCAACCGGCTACCTGTCGGCCGAGATGACGAGCCGCAATTGTCTGGTCACCGGCATCGAGCAGGATCCGGAGATCGCTAAGATCGCGGCGCCGCATTGTCATAGGATGATCGTCGGCGACGTTGAAAGTTTAGACTTCTCGCAACTCGGTACGTACGACGCGATAGTCTTGGGCGACGTGGTTGAGCATCTACGCGATCCGAGAAAGTTCCTGCAAACTATCGGAAAACATCTGAACCCGCACGGTAAGATCCTGATGTCGCTACCGAACGTCGCAAACATTTGGGTCCGGTTCAATTTGCTGTTCGGCCGCTTCAACTACAGTCGGGTAGGAATCCTGGATGAAACACATCTGCGGTTCTTCACGCTTGAGAGTTCGAAGAAGATCGCCGCCGAATCGGGTCTTAACGTGATCAGCACAAGCGTAACGCCGATTCCCTTACCTTTGATACTGCCTTCGACCAGCAAAGGTCGCGCGCTTAGTTTCCTGCACGCGCTGAACTGGGGAATGACGCGATTGAGAAAGACGCTCTTCGGTTACCAGT
>JAICGQ010000115.1 GCA_025923035.1 Pyrinomonadaceae bacterium
CTGCTGACGAAAGTGCTTCACCTCGATCGCGTGAAGGCAGTGGTGGGTGTTTCGATGGGCGGCATGCAGGTCTTTCAGTGGCTTGTGTCGTATCCGGACTTCATGGAGAAAGCGATTCCCATCGTCGGCTCGCCGCGGTCGGCGCCTTACGATCTGGTCCACTGGCAGGCGGAGATTGAAGCGCTGATGCGCGATCGAGACTGGAAAGGCGGCAACTACACCGTGAACCCGGCGCGCGCGGTCGACTTCGCGTTCGGAGAAATGATCCTCACCACGCCGGCTGATTACAACCGTCGCAAAACGCGCGAACAGGTGTTTGCAGATCTCGCTAAAGCTCGTAGTGACACGCGGCGATTCGATGCAAACAACAAGATTCGTCAGGTGCAGGCAATGATGCAACTCGATGTGTCGCGAGGGTTTGGCGGTTCTTTAGAACAGGCTGCGAAGGTTGTTAAGGCGAAGGTTTTCGTGGTGGTGGCCAAAGAGGATCACGTGGTTACTCCCGGGCCGGCGATTGAGTTTGCGACGCTGATTGGAGCGAAGTTACTCAATCTGGAAAGCGACTGCGGTCATCTCGCCACGGTGTGTGAAGGTAAGCGTTTGGATGCCGCCGTTGCCGAGTTTTTAATGCATTAATTCGAAGCGCTCCATCTCCAGCGAAATCGACGAACCCGCTTTAATCTGATGCGTTGAAACGTGGCGGCCATGCCGGACCGTACACGGATTGCCCTTGATACTTTTGATTTTCGTGTACTTCACCTCTCCATCTTTCCACGTTATATCCACTTCGAATCCACCGCGCGCTCGCAGTCCTGTTACAGATCCGTTGGGCCATGCTGAGGGCAACGCGGGCAACAAGTGGATCTCGCCGTCGTGACTCTGCAGGAGCATTTCGGTGATGCCTGACGTCGCTCCGAAATTGCCGTCAATCTGAAACGGCGGATGCGCATCGAACAGATTTCGATACACACCGCCGCCACCTGCGAACTCCGTTGCGTAAACAGGACTCAGCGCTTTCTGTAACAACAGGTACGCACGATTCGCATCGCCTAACCTGGCCCAGAAGTTGATCTTCCACGCCAAACTCCAACCTGTGCCTACGTCGCCACGCAGTTCGAGAGTCTTTCTTGCGGCGTTGAAAAGCGCGGGGGTGCGGCGTCGCGTAATCTGGTTGCTCGGGAAGAGTCCGTAAAGATGCGAGACGTGACGGTGCTGTAGCTCGGGCGCTGCAAGGTCCCAGTCCTCGAGCCACTCCTGCAAGTGGCCGGCCTTCGCTATCCGCATCGGCGGTAGACGTCGTTGCACCTTCGCGAGTTGCTGGATGAACGGTTGGTCTATACCGAGAACTTTCGCTGCCTGTGCGCATTGGCTGAACAGATCGCGAATTATCTGAGTGTCCATCGTTGGTCCAGCACAGATCGCAACGCCCGCCGGGTGCTTGTTTTCGGGTGAGATCGACGGACACGTCACGAGCCATTTGTGTTTCGGTTCCGGAACCAGAGTATCGAGGAAAAACTCCGCGGCGCCTTTCATCACCGGATAGGCGCGCGCCAAAAACTCTTTATCGCCCGTGAATTGGTAATGCTCCCAAAGATGCGTGCAGAGCCACGCGCCGCCGGTAGGCCAGAAGCCCCAGAGTGGACCATCGATCGGCGCCGTCTGTCGCCAGAGATCCGTGTTGTGATGACAGACCCAGCCGCGAGCGCCGTAGTGAACACGCGCCGTGCGTGCGCCGTTCTCGACCAACTCCGACACCATTCGCAGCAGTGGCTCGTGACACTCGGACAGGTTTGTCGTTTCCGCGGGCCAGTAGTTCATCTCGGTGTTGATGTTGATCGTGTACTTACTCTCCCAGGGCGGCGTCATGAAATGGTTCCAGATTCCCTGCAAGTTGGCGGGTTGTGAACCCGGGCGCGACGACGAGATCAATAAGTAGCGGCCGTACTGGAAATAGAGTGTGGCCAGATGCGGATCGAGGCCTTTGAGGAACTGTGCGGGACGTTGATCTGTTGGTAGATCTGCGGCGGGTGTTCGTCCGAGATCGAGTTTCACGCGATGAAACAATCGCTGATGTTCGCGCACGTGGTACGAACGCAGCTCAGCGAACGACATCGAACTGACTCGTGCGAACGGGATCAACGCTGTCATGCCAGGATTGCCGGTGACATCTTTGTAGCTTCGATAACTGGTTGCGGCTGAGATTAGAAGCATGACGGAGTCCGCATTACTGACGACGATCCGATCCTTTCCATTCGCCGTTTCGCCACCTTGCGCAACTACCTTCGCCCATGCCTCAAACTCCAACCCGCCTACGATCCCGAATGCGTCGCCATTTACTCCGCGTAAGATCAACATACCTGGTGGTTCAGTTGAGACGGTCGCTTTCTGAGGTGTCTCGAAAGATGCTGAGAAGCTCAACTGCCCCGGCCTGTCTGCCGTCAGGTGGACCACGATCACCTGGTGCACCGGACTCGCAAACATCTCGCGCGTGAAGGTGGTTGGGCCAACCGTGTAGGAAACGCTGGCGATTGCCGTGTTGAGGTCGAGTTGGCGGCGGTAGTTCGTCGCGTTCTCGTGACCCTGAAAGATTAGCTTGAGATCGCCTACGGGCTGATAAGGCATCTGCTTGATCGGTTGGGCCATCATCTTTGCTCCCACCAGATCGTGTGCCTCTTTGTACTTGCCTGCAAAGATGAGGCGTCGGGCTTCGGGCAGAGCAGCCAGGGCCTGCGGATTGTTGGGATCGTAAGGAGAGCCGCCGTAGAGCGTGTCTTCATTAAGCTGTAGTTGCTCGGCCGCTACGCCCCCGAAGATCATCGCGCCCAGGCGACCGTTACCGATCGGCAACGCATCGGTCCATTCCTGCGCAGGCTTGTCGTACCACAACACGAGCGAACTATCATCAGCCACGCTCGGCAACGCATTCAGGATCGAACCCGCGAAAGGAAGCGTCGCGGCTGCAGTGCCGGCATCCGACAAAAATTTCCGCCGCGTGATTCGTCGCTTCATCTTCTATCGCACGAGCGCCGGCGTGGTTATTTCCCACTTAACTTTCCCAGCCTGAGGATCTTCACGCAACGCAAACGTGCGTCCGCGCGCGGCTAACGACAACCTTTGCAGACCGCTGTCCGGACGCGTGAACAGACCACTCACAGGAGCATTGTCAGTGCTGAACACGCGCAGTTCGACATTGTTCCAATCCATGTCTTTCGTGCTCTGCGCGACCTTGATGTGCGGCAACACGGAATGGTTCCTGACCAACAGCACCACCGGAATCTTGCCCGCTACGATCTCGTGCCATTTTTCGCCTTCGTACACCCGGCCGCTTTGATAATCGATCCACGCGCCGGGCGGCAGATAAACCTTGCGGCGATCGCCGGCGGCAAACATCGGCGCCACCAGCAAGTCCGATCCAAACAGGTACTGGTCATCGATGGTCCATGACGTCGGATCGTTTGGATATTCAAAGAAGAGTGGACGTAGCATCGGAAACCCGCGCGCCGATGAGTCTTTCGCCTGCGCGTAGATGTAAGGCATCAGCGAGTATCGCAGACCCAACGCGCGGCGGAAGTCTTCAGTCAACGCCTCGTCGTACTCCCACGGGTCCCGCGGCGGCGCGCCGTGCGCTCGCGTGTGCGACGACAACACGCCCCACGCCAACCATCGACGGTAAAGATCGCGCGGCGCTTTCTGTACAAAGCCGCCGGCGTCGTGACTCCAGTAGGTGAAACCCGATAGACCAAACGAGAGACCGCCGCGCAACTCCGCCGCCATTGCCGAGTCGGTATTCTCAGCATCACCACCCCAGTGCAGCGGATAGCGCTGGCTGCCGGCCCACGTGCTGCGGGCCCAGATCACGTTCTCGCCCGTCGTGTCCGTGGTAACATCCGCGACCGCTTTGTTGTATCGCAGCGGATACAGATTATGCTCGTACCAGCCACTCAGCCCCGATGCGTACTGACCCGTGATCGGCGCACCCTCGCCGAAGTCGACCTTGATAGCGCCGACACCAAGCTTCAGTAGATCGCGAATCTTGTCCTGGTACCACTTGACCGCTTCAGGATTACTGAAGTCGATCGTCGCATCCTCCGACGGCAGTTGGCCGCGATCATTCTTAACGTGATAACCCTTCGCGACCATCTCCTTCCACAGATCGTTCTTGCCGGTGAAATACGTGTATTGCCACAACGTGACGCGGAAGCCCTGCTCTCTCAGGTCGCGCATCATCTTCGCCGGGTCGGTAAAACGCGAGGGCGCAAAGCGGTAATCGTTGCGCCAATCAGTTTCGAACCAGCCGGTGTCGATGTGAATTACATCCGACGGCACCTGGTGCGCTCGCAACTGTTTCGCGACCTCACGCACCTGCGCTTCGGAGTTGTAAGTGATGCGGCTCATCCAGAACCCGAACGACCACAGCGGCGGCACAGGACTACGACCGGTCAACGCCGTGTACTCCGAAAGAATGTCTTTCGGCTCGCCGAGGAAAATAAAGAGATCGAGATCTTCGTCGCCTGAATAGATGACGTTGTGCGCGTCGAAGTACTTGCCAAAGTCGAACGTCAACGGCGCGCTGGTGTGAACAAACATCCCATAACCGTTGTTGCTCAAGAAGAACGGGATCGGCTTGTACATCAACTCGCTCTGCGTGCCCATGCCGTCGCGCGTCGAAACCAGCACGCGTTGTCCGCGTTTGTCGAACCGCGTAAACGACTCACCGCAACCGAATATCTTCTCGTTATGCTGAAGTTCAAACGTCGCGGCGATGCGGCGCGCCAGATCGTTCGATCGACGCACGAACGAGAATGGCACGGGAGCGAAGAAAGTTCCGGGGTCGCCGAGGTTCTGCGTGCGCGTCAGCAGACGGCCCTTCTGATCGTAAATTTCAACGTGCCACGGTTGTTTGACGATACGGACGCGTCCATGCGCGCCGGTGTAAATGATCTCTTTATCGTTTTGTTCGACTCGCCACGACGAATCTTTGGCAACTGGTCCAGCAAGCATCAGCGACTGGCCGTCGGACAGGGGAACGTCCCTGGTCGAAAGACGCAAGCGAATCGTGCGCGGGCTTACGAAACTTATCGCGAACGGCAATACGGGATCCTGATCGTATTCCGTGTTCGGAAACTCAGTGGCGCGGCCGCGAATGAAACCAACGTCGATCTTGTTGAACGACAGCGTTGTATTTCGCCAGTAACGTTCCCATTGCAACGTGCCCTGGCCCGTCGCCGTGTCGAATGACGTCACCTTGTTCCCGATGAAGTAGACGTTCTCCAGCTTCTGAAAATCCTGACCAACGTCTACCGGATCGCCGAGTACTTGGGCTTTCGCAGCAGCGGAAACCAGAAGGAGTATGACGAAGAGAAAAACCAGATTTGCTGATCTCATTTTTTCCTTGGCGCCAATTTAGCGCAATCCGAGTTCGTAAACAGCCGTGTCAGGATGATAAATCCGCCAATCGAACCAGTAGTCTTCCAACACAAAAATCTTTTTCAATTGCTTTCCGGCGAGTGGTCCACTCGTCGCTTTGCCTTCGAAGTTCCAGGTGCTGGCGGTCTCGACGTCCAGCAGTTGAAACGCCGAGCCTTCCGTCTTTTGGAAAAACTCGAGCCGGCGCCCGTCGACGATTCTTTCGAACGCACGGACCGACCGCTTGTCTTCACCCAACAGAAGCATGATGGGTGTCGAACCAACCACATCCATGATCGGACTTTGCTTCTTTAACGCGTCTAAAGGATACGCGATCGACTTGTCGCCCACCTCAATACCGAGCACGAGAGTTCGTGGCGCAAGTCGCTTATCAACATCAACGCCTTCGACGACGCGCATCTTTCCGATCCGCGTTTCCCAGTCAGCCGTCTCGTACTGGTTCGCGGCGACGATCTTGTCGTCAGGCTTCAGCACTCGGCCTTCCGGCTTTTCGCGTTTCCAGATCGCGAACGAAAGCTCGTCGTGAAACACTCTCTTAAGCTGGCGTCCCTTCAATGGACCAAGAATCGCTTTACCGCTGACCTGCTGCCACCACGTGCCGGTCTCCTTGTCGCGCATGATGAAGTTCTGATTGTTGATGCCGGCCAGATAAAAATGCAGCACCTGCCCATCCACTGTTGATTCCCACACCAGACCGGTGTGACAGAGCGTTCAATAAGTGGCCACGATCGGTGTGCCACCCACCGTGTCGTCCACCACGTGGTGATAGGCCATGATCCTGATCGGGTAAGCGACCGACTCGGCGCCAATCGTCACCGCCAACACGCGATCCTCGCTGTCCACGTACGACGCGTCCGCCACTTTTGCGTACGCCGGATTCGGCAGCGGATTGAACATCCACTCGAAATGGTTCTGCCGCGCCAACCACGTCGCGCCGAGCGCCGGTAACACGAGCACGACGAGCGCAATTCGACTCCACCAACGTCCACCACGCCACAACGCAACCGCGAATGCGAGCAGAAACACTGCCGCCGCCAACGTGAACCACGGTGACCAACTGCGCATCGTTAACGAGACTTGCAGTATGCGTGGTGTTTGCGCCTTAAAAGGCATGATGAAAAAAACCGGAGTCAATACGATCGTGACTATCGCCAGGCCCAACACAAGGAAGATGAGCCACGACAGCTTGCGATGCGTGGTGGTCCAGTTAGAAAACCGAGTCAAGACATTTGGCATGGTCTGCTCCAGTTTTGCGATCAATTTTCAGCGGCACTGGAATGACGAAAGCGGATAGACTAGCGTTTTTGGATTAAGTCAGGCAACGGTCTGGAGTTTGATACGCCAATCAAACGAGAGGTTATACAGTGACCGGAAGCCAGCCTGACTTCATGTCGATCGGTCGTTCGCTGACCGCTTCGCGGACCGCGTACTTCGCGAGCAGTCGTGTTGAATCGAACGTGGGTAACGACGAATTCTTTTCGTTTACGATCAGCGGAATCTCCGTGCAACCAAGGACGACGCACTCCGCTCCTCGCGACTTCAGGTCGTCGATCGCGCCGAGAAACATGTCAGTCGTGCTTGCGTTAAAGATACTCAAACACAGCTCGTCAAAAATCGCAGTGTTGATTAACTTCATCGTTGCTTCGTCGGGAACCAGTCGTTCCAATCCGCGTTTCTTCAATGCCGTTTCGTAAACGGGCCCGGTCATAGTCCAACGCGTGCCGAGCAGCCCGACGCGTTTCGATCCGTGCTGATTGATCTCGTGGCAAACAACGTCTGCGATGTGCAAGCCCGGAATCGGCACATCACCAGCGATCTGTTCGAGCACGATATGCGCCGTGTTGTCAGGACAAACATAAAAATCAGCGCCGGCGTCAGCGACCATCTGTACGCCTTCGCTCAGATATTTCCCAACTGCTGAATAATCATCCGCCTCCCAACCCGGCATGCTCAGCGCCATCGGCACCGCACTCATCACGATGCGCGGATGCATGTGCGCTCCAAGCTGTGCGACGCCTTCCCTGCACGCCGTGATAAAACACAGCGCGGCTCCTTCGAAACTATGCGCAACGATGCCTACTGTCTTCATGCGAACCTAAGATACACGATTACCCTGAACCGCGATTACACAATCAACCCGAGTACGAAACTTTAGCAATTTGGATCGACCGAACGCGGGCGCTGGTTGAGAAGATCAAGAAGGCAACGGCTCACGCCAAGTGAAGTGGTAAGTTGAGAAAGGCCGCGTAACGAGTGGCCGCTTTGGTGACGGCAATTGCTTCGTTTGTGTTTAAGCTCCGCGCCGGTTCAACGTTGATCTTGACCGAGTTCCTGCCGAGATTCGCTTTCCAAATCGCAACGATCTTTCCGTCGATAACGACGCACGGGCCGAGTGCGCCCCATGTCGTGATTTGGGCAACGGCGGTTTGATCGAAAACAACTTGCCGGTGTTTGTAAGCGACGGTGTATTCGTCGTAAGCAGGCAGCAGGTGGGCTTCTGACGGACGATCGCTGGAGCGTTTAGTTTTTGCGGACCAGTAAGTAGTTCCTTCGATCTGGATTTCGGCGATCTCGCGATCTAATAAAGCGATGCCGCGTCGTGCATCATTCATCGTCAGTCCCGACCACCAAACATAATCGGTGAGCGTCGCTGGACCATGACTCGTAAAGTAACGCCGCGTTAGTTCCGCTAACGCCTCGTCGCGACTGAGCTTTTTGCCTGGCGGCACGCGCTCCTCGAGCAGCGCATACGTGAATTGATTGCCGCGACGCGGCCCACTGCAAACGACGCCATCCAGTTCCGCGCGCAGAAGTATGTGCGCTAACCGCACCCCATCGTCCGCCGCGACGCGGGCGCGATTCAACACGGCTCTCAATTCCGAACGCGTCAGATGTTTTCCGCCTTCCAGTGCTTTCGTTATCGCACGATTCGATTGCTTCATGACCTGCCCGTCGATCTCGTACTTGCGATATGCAGAACCGCTTCGGAGATTCACTCGTGGCGCGGTTAGTTGTAACAGCCAACAAATGTCGTCGGGCGCGACGAAGTGCCACGTCGGTCGCAAGAGATGCGTGCGAACTATCTCGCCGCGATTGAAAGCTTCTTCGACAGACGCATTCGTCGCCTTGCGCATTCGCAACGCCAGCGCCCACTTCGCACCGTGAAAATCCTGCGACTGGACCGCGCCAAACCAACGAACGACGTCCGCTGGATGTTGGCAGGTTGGTGAAGACAGTTTTTGATTGCGGAGTCGCTCGGCTACGAGACGCGCCTGGTCCTGCTTAGCGATAGACATTTCCGTTCCACCGCAGAACCTTGCGCGATAACGTTCGACCGTTGTCGTCGATCTTTCCCTTTTCGCTGTCGACGTAGATGATGAAGTTTGGCGCGAGAGTGTTGGCGCGAACGATCTTCAGCGGCTCAGCGCCGCGCGCTGCGAACAACATCGCCGATGATATCTGGTTTGTTGGTCCATGCTCGCCGACGAAGAGGTTGTTCGGCACAACCTGGCTTGTACGTGTATCGATGACGAAATAGTAATTGGTGAGACTTGGATTCAGGCCGCCGCTGCCGGTTGAGATCTCGATGATCTGTTGCGCCTTGAGTTTGGCGAAGGCGATGTTGACCGAATTGTCTGCGCGCGAGAAGTATCCGTCCAGCGCCTGTGAGACATGGACCTTTCCGCCACTGCGATAAAGCAGAAACGCATTCGATCCGCCGTATCCGGTTTGATAACAAGGATCGGGTACCAACACCAGGCGGATGCGATCGGTTCCCCACAACCAGAACAGATATTCGCCATTCGTAAACTCGCCGCGTTCGTCTGCAGTCAGCGCGCCTGCCTTCTTTTTGAAATCGCAGACGTTCAAGTCTAATGGGTCGGCCGTCCACCACGCTGGTTCCGAAAACGATGAGAGTTTCGACATCAAACTCCTGATCGCTGCAAGGCGTGCGGGGAGTTTCAGGATCTTCTCGTCCCAATCGTTCGGTTGGTCGCCGCACTCGTAACTGAGCTCCGGCGCCGGCTTCAGCACTGCCAGTACCGGCCGCTTGCAAACAAGCGCAGGCGGCCGTTGCTGTGCAAAGGAATGGCTGAAGACTGAAAAGCAGATCGCGATGGTTAATAAGAGACCGCGAATCATTTCGCGATCATCTTATCAGTGTCGAACGCGTACGCCACTTGGCCCGACGTCAGCACGAGCAATCTCTTCCCATCCAGACTGAAACGCGCGAATGCCGCGCCTGTCTTGAAACGAAGACGTCCCGTTGAGTTTCCTGTCGCGAGATCGTAGAGCGTCAGTTCGCCGGGATAGTTCTCGACCATCACCTGCGTCCCTTTCGGATTCATCGTCGCTTTCGCGCCAAAAAACCGGTGATGCAGTTCGCCGTCTTTGATCGAGTAAACGAGTACGCGGTTGTTGTCGTCGCGGAGGACCAGCCAGTCGCCTTCGGACGAACCGGCTTCAATGTCAAACGATCCTTTTCCGGTCTCGAGCAGGAGCGAGCCCACTGACTTGTTCTCAAACGCGTCGAAAACTTCGATCACGTAGTCGTCGTCTTTGTTACCCATCTGACGCGAGCGTTCCACGAGCGCCGGATCTTCCTTCACGCGCGCCTTGCCGGCTTCCGTACCAAGGTTCCAGTAAAGGATCACACGGCCGGAGTAATCGTCGAAGAAGTAATCGGGAGCTTCTTTCGGAAAGTCTTTGGTCCACCCGACTTTGTCGTTGACCACATCGCGAAGCTCGAAACGCACTTCACGATTCAGCGACGCGCTTGACTCGCTCGGATCTTCGCCTTCCTTACCCTTCTCCTTGGCTTTTTCCGACTCTTTTATCGCCCTCAAACTCGTGCGCACGAGAACGAAGCGGCCATACTGTCGCGCGCCTCTCTCGGGTATCT
This sequence comes from Pyrinomonadaceae bacterium, assembly GCA_025923035.1. Taxonomy (GTDB): domain Bacteria; phylum Acidobacteriota; class Blastocatellia; order Pyrinomonadales; family Pyrinomonadaceae; genus PSRF01. The sequence continues at coordinate 10,331 of JAICGQ010000115.1, forward strand.
CGCGCAACACGTTCACCTGGCTCTTTGGCGCGTCGAGGTGAACCAGACTGTGGTTTATAGGTTCCTGCTTCGGAAAGTCACCGATGGCCGTGCCATTCGCCGCGATAAGGGAGCCGCGGAAACCTCTCACGTGCAGTTTTCGTTCGCCGGTGCTCAAGTCCCAAACACCGCCGCGCGTTTTCGATGAGAGTGCAAGCCACTGCAAGTTGTCAGAAACATTGGCGGCGTAGATGCGATTCATCGAGCCGACCGGGATGTCGAGATTTCCGGTTTGCTGAAGACGAAGACTCTTCGTCTCCTCGTTGAAGGTTGCGGTAGAGATGGCGACGTTGCCTGACACCAACTCGGAGACCAGCACATCGTTCCAGAGAGCGGCGGTGGTTTTGTTAAAGCCACCGATAACTTCGCCGCGATCGAGATCGAAGAACGCGATCGCGTCGCGCCACGAATTCTTGATCATGACGTAACGGGGATTCGCGGTGAGCTTCAGATCGTTCGCCGCGAGTGTGAACTTCGCGATTCGCTTGCCCTGCGGAAACGTGAAAATGCCTGACTCCTCGGCGCTCGTCGGCATCGTGGCGAGGATCTTGTCCGGACCAAGAAAAATAAATGAACCCTTGGTGGCCTTCTTCAAGTCGCCGCTCGCGGAGATTTGTTTACCGGTCGAAAGATCGAGTGCCAGTGCATCGGTCTCACCGATCGCTCGCGAATCGATGAAGATACGGAAGCGAAACTGGTTGGACCGGCCGGCGAGGAGATAATGCGAATCGGAAGAGAATTGCAGATTGAAGAGCGCGTTGTGGTGTCTGGCGTCGTCATCTCGTCCGATGATCCAAAACAAATACTCGAGCGCATTCAACGATGCGAACTCTTTTTTATGAAAGACTCTCTTTCCTGTTTGAGTCTCCAGAACGCTCAGCCCCAGGTTGTAATCAACGCAGGCGAGATATTTTCCGTCCGGTGAAAACTGCTGTTCCCAACAGTCTCTCCTGATCACGAGTTCGCGCACTTCGACCGGTTTCGTCTCAGCAATGCTCCACTTTTCGAAACGGAGAGAGTCAGTGCCAAAAACTATGAATTGATTGTCCGGTGTAAACGCGGCGGGACGAGCGTCGGTTGTCGTAATCTGAAAGGCGACTTTCAACGGCTCACGTTGAACGACAGTGATCGCGAAATCGTCCTGCGAAAGGAAATACTTGCCGTCGCCGCTTATGGTTACGTGCCAGATGTCGCTCTTGAGTTGCGGCGAGAGTTCACGTTTCCACAAGAGACCCGGCAGTTGTTCGGCGATTTCGCTTTGACGAAACGTAACCACGTCGGCTTGCCAGTTCAAATACTGTTGTGACGCATTAGCGCGACGGTTCTCACGACACGTCGCCGGAAGCAACTCCGTCGCCTTGATCATCTCGCGCAAACGTTTGTCGCTCGGACTCGCGCTGCCGAAGATGTTTGTGAACCAGTTTCCCGACTTCGCCTTCGCTTCCGTCAACCGCGCGAAGAATTCTGAAAATGCGTTTGGATCGTAACCGGCCGAAACCATCGCAAACAGTCCGATGCGATCCGCTTCCAGCTGCTGGGCCGACTCGTGGCCTGATCGACTCGATGCGCTCTTGGTTCTCGATCGTTCAATCAGCAGGTTGTACTTATCGATGATGTCCTTTCGATCGCCGAGTTGCGTGACGTTGAGAATCTTTTTGAAGAGCTCCGACACGTCGCTCGCAACGTGACGCACCGCCGCGTGGCCGAGTTCGTGCGCCATCACGCCTGCCAACTCGTCTTCGGTCTTGGTAAACGCGATCAGTTTTCGCGAAAGGAAGACGTAGCCGCCGGGCGTGTTGAAGGCGTTCGCGTCGGGGATGTCGATGATGAAGAACTTAAACTTCAGTCCCGTCGGTGGCAGGTGGCGGACCAGTCGCTCGCCGATCTCTCTCACGTACGCGAGCAGCTTTTCATCTTCGAGGTAGCGATGTTCGCCGGCCATCCGTTGATAAGTCAGCTCGCCGAGAATCATCTCCTGTTCGGGAGAGAAGATGTTGTAGTTCTGGGAGTTTGCCGAAATCGGCGGAGGATTGCAGTCCTGGGCGGAAGCAACAACGCAGCTAAGGGTCAGGCAAACCAAGAGGAAGAGGGAAGCGAAGGTTTTTGTTTGCAAGGCGGTTCTCCGTTCTGGTTCAAATCCGTGTTCCTGCGGTGGGCCTAGACAAGCAGAAACACGAATAAGACGGATTCAAGACACCTATACTATTTCACTTTCCGTACTGCGGAGTAAAGAGCCAAAGCTGATCCGCCGACGAACAGGAGGGCGCCGCCGATTACGCGAGTGTAGTTGGGAAGCTCGCGGATCTCGGAGTCGGTAATAACTACGGCCGACTTCGGCTCGACGTACAGCGCGCGGTACGTGATCACGCCACCGGCCGTAGCTAACAGGATGCCGATTATCAACAACAGGGTTTTCATAGAGCTTGTGGTTAGCTCTCTGTGCTTGTTCTTTGAGCTTTGTTCTTAGTGGTTTTTGATCGTGCAGGTAGCGAACA